>NZ_JAQFUL010000081.1:0-22021 GCF_027716265.1 Bacillus cereus group sp. Bc031 | reverse complement strand
GTCTATATAATGTTGCACATTATATAATTATTCTTGGTATATATAACAAAACGCTTATCTCTTGATTCTAAATAAAAAAATGACGGACAGTCTTATTTTTGTTTATGAATAACAATTTCTCTAACAAAGTGCAGATGAATCACATATGAAACTTTAGGGAGGTTTTTATTATGTATTATTTTTATTCACCAGAAGGGTTTGCTCCATATCAATGGGGGCTAGAACGAGATGTTTCGTATGCCTATATGCCATATAACTTATTTTATTACGGAGATTATATAAGAACATTGCCATACACATATATCCCTCAAAGCTATGAAGTACAAATGAAAGCAGATGAACGTGGATCGTGGACACCATTTTCTTGGGTCGAAAAATATGCGTACGCATTTTCAGGACCGTACAATAAAGCGGAAGTCGCACTTACATTTGATGATGGACCGGATTTAGAATTCACGCCAAAAATATTAGATAAGTTAAAACAACATAATGTAAAAGCGACTTTTTTCCTGCTTGGTGAAAATGCAGAAAAGTTTCCAAATGTAGTAAAGCGTATTGCGAATGAAGGGCATGTAATTGGTAATCATACGTATAGTCATCCTAATTTAGCGAAAGTAAATGAGGATGAGTACCGTAATCAAATTATAAAAACGGAAGAAATATTAAAACGTATAGCCGGCTATGCTCCTAAATTTATACGCCCGCCGTATGGTGAAATACTTGAAAATCAATTGCATTGGGCAACTGAGCAAAACTTTATGATTGTACAGTGGAGTGTGGATACAGTTGATTGGAAAGGTGTAAGTGCTGATACGATTACAAATAATGTGTTAGGGAACTCATTCCCTGGTAGTATCATACTTCAACATTCAACTCCAGGTGGACGCCTGCAAGGATCTGTAGAGGCGCTAGACAAAATGATTCCGCAGTTAAAAACGAAAGGGGCGCGCTTTGTAACGCTGCCAAGTATGTTCCAAACATCGAAAGAGCGGAAGTGAATGTGTTGTTAAATTGGAAAAAACAGGATTTTGTCGTATAATGAAGCTGTAGGTTGTTAGGAGGGAATATAATTGATGTATGCACTAATAAACATAGGAATGAGTATTTTAATAGGTATTATATTTATACTTGCGGCGATTGTCCTTCAAAAAAATCCACCGACCGATATTAATGCGGCATATGGTTATCGTACGAAACGATCTATGAAAAATAAAGAATTATGGGATGTAGGTAATAGGTATAGTGCAGAAGTGATGAAGCAAAACGGATTCATTATGATGTTAATTGGAAGTGTTGTTAGTATACTGTTTAGATATCCACATACAATGATAGCGATTATGGTGATTATGCTGTTATTAATCATTCGTTTATTTATACGAGTAGAGAGTAGATTAAAAATGCTTGAACAATAATGAAAAAATAGGACTTTATGCAATATAATGCTAGGAGTCCTATTTTATTTATAAACTATTATTTTCTAGTAAGTCTTTTCCTTGTTCAACAACAAATTCATAGTATGCAAGATCATATGGATAGATATCATCAAAAGTTATCGTTAGCGGTTTATTGCTCAAAACAGAAGTAGCTGTAAAAGATGAAATCTCTCTTTTTAATAGTTGTAGAAAAGAAGTTGCATGTACTTTCATCACATCATCTACTTCTTCACCTAGTGCGAATGGAAGTGGATCGATGACATTGTGAAAATACATATGGCAAAACTCGCGATCCGTAAGATTTGAAATTTCATAATCTATTGTAAAGATTCCTGTATATGCTAGATCAGTAGTTTGAAAGGAAAGCCCTAATTCTTCCTTAATTTCACGAAGGCCACCAATTTGTACATCTTCATCATGCATAATATGTCCAGCTGAAGTAATATCCCATATACATGGGGCTTCTTTTTTATTTTTAGAGCGTAATTGGAAATATAAGAACATATCTTCATCATCTTTTTCTACAAACCAACAATGAAATGTTTCGTGCCAATCACCGTCACGGTGCACTTCATCACGTAATTTCTTCCCAAGTGTATTTCTTTCAGAATCAAATATCGTTAACCACTCTGTCATTTTAATTCCCCTTTCTGCAAATTTTATTATACAATATTTGTAATGAATTTTGGGAAAATAAAGAAAAAAAGGAGAGGGTATAAGTGGGTATAGAGAGGACGGAAATAAAATCGATTATTTCAACTGAGGTAGAATTACGGAAAATATTAGGGGAACCAAGTGAGCGAGCTTTGAAAAAGGTTATTTCATCATTAGACCACCATTGCGTAGATTTTCTGTCTAAATCTCCTTTTCTAGTATTATCTACAGCAAATAAATTAGGAGAGTGTGATGCTTCACCGAGAGGAGATGCACCTGGATTTGTTTACGTATTAAACCATAATAAAATTATCATTCCAGAAAGACCAGGCAACCGCCGTATAGACTCCATTTTGAATATTATTTCCAATCCACGTGTAGGATTAATCTTTTTTATCCCAGGCCTTGGGGAGACACTCAGAATAAATGGCCGAGCGTATATAACAAACGACGAAGAAATTTTGCAAGAAATGCAGGCAAATGGACGCAATCCGTTACTTGGAATTGTGGTTGAGGTAGAGGAATGCTATATTCATTGTGCAAAAGCTTTTATTCGTTCAAAAATGTGGGATCCGGAATCTTGGTTAAATAAAAAAGAGTTACCTTCAGCAGCAAAAATGTTGTTGGAGCATGCGAAAGTGAATACTTCAGAAGAGGATGTTGCACGTTCTTTAGAAGAAAGTTATAGGGAAAGATTGTATTAAGAAAATTACTTTTTAAATATAGTGTTGAGGTGTGAAACTCTAAACGTTTTAGAATGAGAATTTAATATCAATCTTGTTAGTTTATAAGTGATGAATACATGTGCAAGAGTAGAAATCTATATTAGATGATTTGTTATTTTAAAATAAAATGATTCGTATTTTTAAAAATAATGAACAAAAATAGGCTTGCTTTTTAAAAAGTTGATAACTATAATAAGTTAACAAATAGACATGAACGAAAAAAGTAACGATAAGGACACGGAATCATTTTTACGGTTTACAGAGAGGGAAGTCAAGGGTGTGAGCTTCCTAACACGAGAAATGATTTTACCACCTTTGAACTTCAATAGTGAACGAGTAATCTAGTAATTATTGACGGAATCAGCCGTTATCTGAACTTGAGCAATCTAGGAGGAAATATGTCTGGATTGGAACAAGGGTGGAACCACGAAAACACATTCGTCCCTTTCCTAGGGATGAGTGTGTTTTTTTATAGTTTTAGAGATTGAAAATTAAAAATAATTAAAAAATAGTATTGATTTTGTTTTTTATGCGAGTATAATGAGTTAACAAATAAACATGAACGAAAAGTAACGATAAGGACACGGAATCATTTTTACGGTTTACAGAGAGGGAAGTCAAGGGTGTGAGCTTCCTAACACGAGAAATGATTTTACCACCTTTGAACTTCAATAGTGAACGAGTAATCTAGTAATTATTGACGGAATCAGCCGTTATCTGAACTTGAGCAATCTAGAGAGAAATACGTCTAGGTTGGAACAAGGGTGGAACCACGAAAACACATTCGTCCCTTTCCTAGGGATGAGTGTGTTTTTTTATTACTTTGAAAGGAGGTGCTGTAACATGAAACGATTTGTACGTACGGAAATAACCACCACCTGCATGATTGAAAAGCAGAGTAAGGTGATTGATAAAGATAAAAAATAAAATTGTAGGAGGAGATTAGAAGATGAATAATGTTGTTAATGTAGGGGTGTTAGGATTAGGTACGGTCGGAAGTGGTGTTGTCCATATTTTGAAAGAACATTATAAAAAAATTGCACTTGATACAGGGTATGAAGTGAAAGTGAAGACAGTCGCTGTACGTGATTTAGAAAAAGAACGTGATGTTTGTATTGATGGAATCGTAGTAACAAGTCATGTTGATGAAGTTCTAAATGATTCAAATATTGATATTGTAGTAGAGGTAATGGGCGGAATTGAAGAAGCGAAGCAGCATATTGTTAAAGCTTTACGAAATAAGAAACATGTCGTAACAGCAAATAAAGATTTAATGGCTGTATACGGTGTAGAACTTCTCCAACTGGCGAACGATAATGATTGTGATTTATGTTATGAGGCAAGTGTAGCGGGCGGTATTCCGGTGTTAAGAGGGTTAACAGACGGATTAGCATCAGATCAAATTGAAAAAATAATGGGGATTGTAAATGGTACAACAAATTACATGTTAACAAAGATGAGTCAAAATGGATGGTCGTATGAAGAGGCTTTACAGGAAGCACAAAAATTAGGTTTCGCAGAATCAGATCCGACAGCGGATGTAGATGGGCTAGATGCGGCGAGAAAGGTAGCGATTCTTGCAAACTTAGGTTTTTCGATGAATGTTTCTTTAGATGATGTGCAAGTAAGAGGGATTCGAAAGGTCGAAAAAGAAGATTTACAAATGGCTGAAAAGTTAGGGTTTACAATGAAATTAATTGGTAAAGCAGAGAAACAAGGATCAGCCATTCATTTAAGTGTAGAACCGACTCTTTTACCTAGTCATCATCCATTATCGAATGTAAATAATGAATTTAATGCAGTATATGTTCACGGGCAAGCGGTAGGAGAAGTAATGTTTTACGGACCTGGAGCTGGGAAGTTACCGACTGGTTCTGCTGTAGTAAGTGATATTATTTCAATCGTTAAAAATATGAATCAAGTTCAGAAAAATAAAAGTACGTTAAAAGAACCGGAACCGTATGAATTACAAGGGGATGAAGAAGTCGTTTCGAAATATTTCTTACGTATCTCATTACGAGATGAACCTGGGATGTTGCAAAAAATAACAGAATGTTTCGTTAATTATTCTGTAAGTTTAAAAGAAGTGATTCAATTACCTTTAAATCGTGAACTTGCAGAAGTCGTTGTTGTGACACATCAAACTTCAAAGTATCAATTCGAACGAGTTTTAGGAGCGATAGAAGATGTCGCAAGTGAAATAAACAGTTACTACATTATTGAGGAGGAAAAACAATATGTATAAAGGACTATTAAACCAATATGCTTCTTATTTACCGGTAAACGAAAACACACCTGATGTGAGCTTAATGGAAGGAAATACACCCCTTATTCCGTTATTAAATATATCAAAACAATTAGGAATTCAGTTATACGGTAAGTATGAAGGAGCGAATCCGACAGGTTCTTTTAAAGATCGTGGTATGGTAATGGCAGTTGCGAAGGCGAAAGAAGAAGGTTCAGAGGCCATTATTTGCGCATCGACAGGTAATACATCAGCATCGGCCGCAGCATACGCGGCACGTCTTGGAATGAAATGTATTATCGTAATCCCAGAAGGGAAAATTGCACATGGAAAATTAGCGCAAGCAGTTGCCTATGGTGCTGAAATTATTTCAATAGAAGGAAATTTTGATGATGCACTAAAGGCTGTAAGAAATATTGCTGCAGAAGAGCCAATCACATTAGTTAACTCGGTAAATCCTTATCGAATTGAAGGGCAAAAAACAGCAGCATTTGAAATTTGTGACCAATTGCAAAGTGCACCAGATGTTTTAGCGATTCCTGTTGGGAATGCTGGGAATATTACAGCGTACTGGAAGGGTTTCTGTGAATATGAGAAAGAAAAAGGATATAAGAAGCCAAGAATTCATGGATTTGAAGCGGAAGGAGCAGCTGCTATTGTAAAAGGGCATGTAATTGACGAGCCAGAAACAATTGCAACAGCGATTCGCATCGGTAACCCAGCAAGTTGGTCATATGCAGTAGAGGCTGCTGAGCAATCTCACGGTGAAATAGATATGGTATCAGATGAAGAAATTTTACATGCGTATAGATTATTAGCAAAATCGGAAGGGGTTTTCGCTGAGCCAGGATCAAATGCTTCATTAGCTGGCGTAATGAAACATGTTCAATCTGGAAAAATCAAAAAAGGAGAAACAGTTGTTGCAGTTTTAACTGGAAACGGCTTGAAAGATCCTGATATCGCAATCTCTTCTAATGCATTAGATATTGCAAGTGTTTCAAATAATATAGAACAAATTAAAGAGCATATTAAAGGGGTGATTATGTCGTGATACCATTAAGTATTCGTGTTCCTGCTAGTACAGCGAATGTTGGACCTGGATTCGATTCAGTAGGAATAGCTTTGTCATTATATTTACATGTAGTAGTTAAAGAAAAAGCTGATAAATGGCAAGTAATCCATTCCTTTGAAGATTCAATTCCGACAGACGATAAAAATTTAATTGTTAGCACGGCATGTAAAGTATGTCCTTCTTTATCACCCTATATAATAGAAGTTACTAGTAACATTCCGCTAACAAGAGGTCTAGGAAGTAGTGCATCAGCAATTGTAGCTGGGATAGAGCTTGCGAATCAACTCGGAAAATTGAACTTAACGACTGAGCAAAGAGTTCAAATTGCTACAAATTTTGAAGGTCATCCTGATAATGTTGCTGCTTCTATATTAGGAGGAACTGTAATCGGAGCACTTGATGGGAAGAATGTTTCGGTTGTAAGAATTGAAAGTAAGGAATTAGGTGTTATTTCTCTTATTCCAAATGAAGAGCTAAATACAGATGAAAGTCGATCTGTATTACCAGATGTATTCCCGTTTCATGAAGCTGTTAAGGCTAGTGCAATAAGTAATGTATTAGTAGCTGCTTTATGTCAAAAGAAATGGAAAGTTGTAGGCGAAATGATGGAAAGGGATCATTTTCACGAGCCGTATCGTTTAGAGCTTGTCCCGTTATTACCATCTATTCGTAAATGTGCAAAAGAATTCGGTTCATACGGTACAGCGCTTAGCGGTGCAGGACCATCTATTTTTATATTAACGCCGTATGAGAAACGTCAAGAAATTGCTGAGCAATTAGCGAGAGTATTTACGTCTATGAAAGTGTGTGAGCTAGAAATTGATCATAGAGGGATTACTGTAAATAAAGAAGAACATATTGGATTATAAAGAAAGCTAGTATCGCTAGCTTTCTTTATGTTGTAAATATGTTTGCATATAAAAGAAAAATATGAATGTATAATTTAGTAAAGAGTATATTAACTTGGAGGTGAACGGATCATATGAAGAAAGAGTTACCGGAAGAAAAAAGAGAACGTATAAGGCAAAGTGAATTGAAAAACAATTCTACCGGTTCTTTACATGATGGGCTCAACAGAGCTGAAACGGGTAGTCCAGTTGATATGGCGGGTGGTATGAATTGGAAAGGTACAGCGATAGTAATTTTAGTGCTAGTTTTAGCGTATATTATATACACTTATTTTTTTAGTTAAGAAATGCATGTTAAAGCTTTGAATGATTTGCTTTTATAATTAGTGAGGATGAAAAAACACGGTTATTGTAATATATATATTAAGCAGATTATAGTTGCCCATATATATTTATTTTTAATCCCAAAAATAGAGCTAGCATTATGCTGGTTCTATTTTTTTGCCACATTCCTGTAACAAAGCCTCTGTATATTCAGTGGTGGAGGTGCAGAAGATGAAAAAAATGATAGCAATATGTCTTCTTACAACGATGTCATTTTCGACTTTAGTCGGGTGTGATGTAAAAGGTAGCAATACTGTTCAAGAGTCTAAAATAAAGAAAGCAACGTATAAAGAATTTACTTATGATGTCAATCCAGAGACTTTCACGTTAATTGTAGAACATGATGGCGTAAAGGCACTGGCATCACAGCCCTTGCCGAAAATGAAGGTGTTGAATGTAAAAAAAGAAAAGGATCGTACATCTTGGGAATATCCAGATCAAAAAGTAAAAGTGAGTCTAGAGAAGAAAAAAGATCACTTAAATATTGAAGTAGAATCGACTGGTGCAGAAAGCTTTACTTGGCCGAAAGTACAAGCTGAAAATTATACACTTCCGTTATGGGAAGGGAAGCAAATTTCGAGTAATGATGAAAATTGGAAGAAGTTTTTAAAGGATGATGCATATTCATTTGCTGAATCATTTTCTATGAAGTTTTTCGCATTAAATGGTTTGAAATATTCAATTGTATATATCGCGAACAATATGTTTAATAATGAGGTGAAATTTCATTCGGATCCGAAAATCGGGTTTGATTTTATACATGAATTTCCGCGTATAAATAAAAATAAAACATATGGATTTCAAGTATATGTGACAAATAATGATGTAGTAAGTATTGCTAAACTGTATAAAGACAATATCGCTAGAAAAGGTGAATTTAAAACATTAAAAGAAAAGGCTAGAAAAAATAAAGAGATAGAAAAGCTTTACGGTGCAGCTCATTTTTATTTTTGGAATCAAAATGGCTTATCAGAAAGTAATGTAAATTGGCCAAAGCTAAGAGAGAAAATAAATAGCCCTTTGTTTAGCCATATAAAAGAGCTTATTCAAAAATATAGTTCAGAGCCTGGGGAATTGAATGTATTAGATCAAGTAAGTAAACAAGATTTCATTGATAAGTATCAAAAAAATGTTATTTTACGTTATATAAACGAAGTGTTATCAATGAAAGAATTTTATAAAGATGATATTTTTCAAAACGTTAATCAGGAAGCTAGTGTGCTATTAAAGAAAGGTGTAGGTCACTTAACGAATACAGAATTGTATAGCTTAAATAAGCATTTATTAAAGTCGCTACTTGGTGATGCGGTTGAAGAGGTAAGTAAATGGGGTAATGCAGATGGAACGGACATACTAAAGGAAATGAAAGAGGCAGGAATAGAAAAAGCGTGGATTGGTCTGCCAAACTGGGAACAAGGATTTATGCAACCTAATTTCGTGACAGAAGCTAAGGAAATGGGGTATTTAGTTGGTCCGTATGACTCATATCATTCCATTCACGAAAAAAGTGATAAAAATTGGAACACAGCATCCTTTAATGACCCATCATTATACGAAGAGGCTACTGTAACGAAGAAAAATGGAGAAAAGGTGCAAGGGTTTTTAGGTAGAGGGCGAAAATTAAATCCAACTTTATCTCTTCCTAGTGTAAAAGAACGAATGAACGATATATTACAAAATGGACCTAAATATAATTCATGGTTTATTGATTGTGATGCGACAGGTGAAATTTACGATGACTATTCAGCGAAACATATAACGACACAAGAGCAAGATTTAAAA
Source organism: Bacillus cereus group sp. Bc031 (assembly GCF_027716265.1). Classification (NCBI taxonomy): domain Bacteria; kingdom Bacillati; phylum Bacillota; class Bacilli; order Caryophanales; family Bacillaceae; genus Bacillus; species Bacillus cereus group sp. Bc031. The sequence goes on along the minus strand of NZ_JAQFUL010000081.1, from coordinate 12,878 downwards.
GCACGTTTAAAACGAATGGACTACATTGCGCAAGAAAAGGGTATGGTCGTTGGTTCTGAAGGCGGAAATGATTTTGCTAGTAGTACGATTGCATTTGCTCATGGTATTGAAACGCCTGTAATTAAATGGGACGATGAAGATATGAGGAAAAATAAAACAAGTCCGTATTATGTAGGTGGATATTGGTCACCGAATCAAAATGTTCCAGAAAAATATGCGAAACAAGTACCGTTAAAAGAAGAGTATAAACAAGTATATTTAAATCCTGCATATTCAGTACCATTATATAAATTAGTATACAATGATTCTGTAATTACAACGCACCACTGGGAATGGGGAAGCTTGAAAGTAAAAGATGAGGTTAGAAACCGTATGTTATACGAATTATTGTATAACGTTCCTCCGTTGTACCATTTAGATAAAGTAGAGTGGAATAAGCATAAACAAGAAATTACGCAGCACCTGAAAGTTTGGAATGAAGTTCATGAAAAGGCAGTAAAAGAAGAAATGACGAACTTTGCATATTTGTCAGAAGATAAGTTAGTACAATCAGCTTCGTATGGAAAAAATATTGAAATTATTGTGAATTTCTCAAATGAAGAGATAGAAATACAAAAGACGAAAATAAAAGCAAAATCAGCTTTCATTATTAATAATGGAAAGCAAACTATGTATACACCAAACTAATAAAATTATAATATATGAATTTAAAATAATTTTATATAAATAGTGACTTGCCAAAAATAAGCACGAGAGTATAATGTGAAATGGAGTACATATTGGATTTGCGCAGTAACCTTACAAAATTGTAAGGTAATTGAAAGGAAATTCAATATGAAGGTTAATAGACTTGCATTATAATTGGGAAAGAGAAAGAGAGGCGAATGGATATGAGCTCTGAATTAGAACAGAATACGAGAAGCAGTAAAAAACGTTCTAAAAGAAAATCAATAAAATGGTTCATTATAATTCCATTGTTCTTACTTATTTTTGGTGGAGTAGGATATGGATCGTTAATATATAATAAAGCAAAAGCAGTAGTAAGTGATGCATATGCACAAATTGATAAATCATCGAAGCGTGATAAAGAAGTTGAACCTTTAAAGGATAACATTTCAATTCTAATTATGGGTGTTGATGGTAGTGAAATGAGAAAAAGCCAATACGGAGAAGCTGTTCGAACAGATGCACTTTTATTAGCAACAATTAATAAAGATGATAAATCAGTTAAATTAGTAAGTATTCCGCGTGATTCACGTGTATATATTCCATCTAGAAAGAAATTAGATAAAATTACACATGCACACGTATTTGGTGGTGTTGAAAGTACACGCGATACAGTGGAAAGATTTTTAAATGTTCCTGTTGATTATTATGTGAAGTTTAACTTTGAATCATTCGTACAAATTGTCGATTCACTTGGTGGTATTGATATTGATGTACCAGTTACTTTCACTGAACAAGATAGTAAAGACCAAGCAGGTATGATTCATTTAGAGAAAGGCTACCAACATTTAAATGGAGAACAAGCACTTGCGCTTGCAAGAACGCGTAAAATTGACAGTGATGCAATGCGTGGTCAAAGACAACAACTTGTAATTGAAGCAATTGCTAAAAAAGCGATGTCTGTTCAATCTATTAGCAAAATGGGCTCTTTACTTGATGCGGTTGATAAAAATATGAAAACGAACTTAACTTTCGATGATATGCTTGCTATTACGAAAAATATGGCAGGATCTAATTTGGAAATGGAAAAAATGCAAGTGGAAGGTACGGATAAACGTATCGGAGGCATTTATTATTACATTCCAAATGAAAAAAATGTGAAAGATATTTCGAAAAAATTAAATGAACATTTAGGTGTAACACCAAAGCCAGTTCGAAATGAATAATAAAAAAAGATTGGCCTTTGCCAATCTTTTTTTATCGAGATGGATTTGTAACTTTTCTGTAACGATTTTTTATACTTAAATCATTTCAATTTATATAAACAAAAGGTGCAATTATACGATATACTAGAGGAGAAGATTTGGCAATTAACTCCTAATGCTGAAGAGAAGCAAATGCAATTCATCAAAACTATAGAAAGAATCGAATTGATAGGAGATCGAAATAGACTAAAGCAAATTTTCTTGAATATTGTTTAAAATGCCATTAAATATTCACATAAAAATGGTAAAGTATATATTGAGGTGACTAAAAATAAAGGACAACCAGTGATAAAGGTGAAAGACGAAGGGATTGGAATTGCTAAAGAGCATTTACTGTATATAGAACAGTCATTTTACCAGATTAATAATTATGCTACAGGTGCGGGTCTTGGTTTAGCCATCGTTAAAAAAATGGTGGAGCTTCATGGAGGTACAATAAATATTATAAGTAAAGAAGGAATAGGAACGACCATTTTGATAAAACTCCCATTATAATACATATATAGGTCTGTTTATATAGTGTAATAAAATAAATAGATGTATAATTATATTGGGTTATTTATATATAAGATTAATAGGGAGAGGAATTCGATAGAATGGAAAAAGCTTTTAAAATTAAACGAGTAGTATTCGTTTTAATAGCGATTGCAGCAGTAGCTATTGGGTATTTCATGTTTCAATCCATTACTTCACCAGCAAAGGCTGTTGCAAAACAAGAAAATGTAGTACAACTCGCAAGTGAACAACCGAAAGTAGAAATGAATAAAACGGCACCAAGTCGTTTTAATGGCAAGGAAAGAAAAGTTGCTTATCTTACATTTGATGATGGCCCGGGGAAATATACGGCTGAATTATTAAATACGTTAAAACAACATGATGCGAAGGCGACATTCTTTTTAATTGGAGCGAATGTAAAAGAGTTTCCAGATTTAGTGAAACGAGAAAATGCAGAAGGTCATTATGTAGGAATGCATAGTATGACGCATAATTTTGCAAAGTTATATAAAAATGGCGAGTATGTAAATGAGATGAAAGAAGATCAAAGCTTAATCGCCAATATTATTGGGAAATCACCTAAATTAACACGTCCACCATACGGTTCAATGCCTGGATTAAATGAAAGTCTTCGAAATAAAGTGGTAGAGGGCGGCTTTAAAGTGTGGGATTGGACAATTGATTCATTAGATTGGAAATATAATAAAATGCAAGTTGATGCAGCTGCAGCACAAATTGCTCAAAATGTATTAACAAATGCAACAAAACCACAAGAAGTCATTTTAATGCATGATATTCATCCGCAATCAGTTGCTGCTGTGCCAGCAATTTTAAAAGGGTTAAAAGAAAAGGGTTATGAGTTTGAAGCTTATCATGAAGAGAGTCACTTCCCAGTGAATTTCTGGCATGATAACCGTATGTAATGGAGGAATGAACGTTGAAGTATGGAAAAGTAGCAGTAGTTGGAGCACTATCAGTAGGACTATTAACAGGTTGTTTCGGTGAAAAACCAGAAGAAAACCTATATACAGCTTTTGAAACAGCGGCGACACAAGAGAAATCATTAGTTGATGAAGCGAAAAAATTAGAGAAGTTAGAGAAGGAAGGCCAAGAACTATATTCTCAAATTTTACAAGAAGGTAAAGATCATAATGACGCTGTTATGAAGAAAATAGAGCAGGCTACTGCCAATGTAGATAATCGTGAAAAAGCTTTGAAAAATGAGAAAGAAATGCTAGAAAAAGCTCAGAAAGAAACGAAATCTGTTCAAGGAAATATAGAGAAGCTTGAAGATAAAAAGTTACAAAAACAAGCGAAAGCAGTAGAAGAGTCGTATAAAAATCGTTATGATGCATTCCAAAAGATGAATGAAAATTATACGAAGGCGTTAGCGACCGAAAAAGAATTGTATGAAAAATTAAAAGTAAAAGAAACGAAATTAAAAGAGATTGGTGAAAAAGTTAAGGCTGTTAATGAATTAACTATGGAAGCACAAAAATCAAAAGAGCAATTTAACAATTTTACAAAAGAGTATAATGACAGTAAATTAGCATTCTACAAAGATGCAGAGATTAAGATTAAAGATAAGAAATAAAGAAGAGTTTTAAGCGTAATAAAAAGCCGGAGAAACATCGTCACAAATGTTTTTTCGGTTTTTTACGTTAAATGGATAGAAAAGACTGGAATTGATATCATAAAAGAGTTATAGTGAATTATTCCAAGGGAAACATTGTAAAGTAAGGAGACTGGAAATATGTCATATGAATTTTTACTCAAATTAGGTTTAGCACTCTTTTTAGGATTATTCATCGGGATAGATAGGCAGCTAAAGAATAAACCACTTGGTGTGAAAACAAGTATGGTTATTTCTGTAGCAAGTTGTTTAATTACGATGGTTTCAATTGAATCTGTACATGTATATTCTGTTCCAGGGCATACAAATATGGATCCCATGCGTTTAGCTGCTCAAATTGTGAGTGGAATTGGTTTTCTTGGAGCAGGTGTTATTTTACGAAGAAGTAATGACGTTATTTCTGGATTAACGACCGCCTCTATGGTGTGGGCTGCTTCAGCTTTAGGTATTGCGATTGGAGCAGGATTTTATTTACAAGCGACGGTTGCTATGATTTTAATTATTTTAGCAATTAATGTACTTCCGCAACTTGTGAAAATTGCAGGACCGTATTCATTAAGACAAAAGGACTTGTCTATTAAAATTACTGTAAAAGAGCATCATGAGTTAGATGGTATATTTAAGCAGATTAAAAATTTAGGAATGCATGTAAAACGCGTGAAGATTAAAGATATAGATAGTGGAGCATTTCAGCAATTGGAGATGGTTATTTTAGCTCCAGAAGATTTATATACAACTGAGTTATATAGCTCACTAAAAGAGATAGATCGTGTTGTTTCAGTTGAAGTGGAAAGTAGATAATTGTAACAAAAAAGAGTGAAGTGAATTCACTCTTTTTTGTTTGGATTTTTAAGGAAGTAAATTGATATAATGATGAGTAAACGAGGGGGAGAAATGATGGAAATACATATTAGAAGAGCGATAAAAGATGATATACCAGGTATAGCAAAGGTCCACGCTGATAGTTGGAAAACGACATATCAAGGCATATTCCCTAACGAGATTTTAGAAAATATAACATATGAGAAACGGGAAAAACAATGGGAAAACATTTTTCAAAAAGAAAGTAACCATCAATTTAGATTTGTAGCAGAGACGTTAAATGGAGAAATAGTTGGATTCATCGATGGAGGAGCAGAAAGAACTGGTACATATAATTGTGATGGAGAATTATATGCGATTTACCTTTTACAAGAGTATCAAGGCATGAAAATAGGACAAAAGTTATTTCAAGCTTTACTATCTGAATGTACAAACAATAATATGCAATCACTTTTAGTATGGGTTGTTACGAATAACCCTTCTAAAACGTTGTATGAAAAGTTTAATCCAGAAAAAATTGATACAAAATTTTTAGAAAGATTACAGGTGGAAGAGACAGCGTATTGTTGGAAAGATATTAATAATATTATTATGTAAAGTGTATGTTTGAAAGAGGTATACCAATTAAAGTATACCTTTTTTGTTTCACTCGAATGGTTTGGACATAATGCGAAAGATATATGAAAAGAAGAAATGAAAGTACTAACAAATAGAAATTTAGAAGTAGTATCTTCTTAGTATAAAATGATGTAAGAGTCTCTCATTGTAGAGACTCTTTTTTTAAAATATAAATAACCAAAAATTACCATGTATTTAAATTAAAATTTAACACAATTTATATATAAATAAGGAGGTGATTGGTAATGGCTAGAAATCGTAATTCTAATCAATTAGCATCACATGGAGCACAAGCGGCTTTAGATCAAATGAAATATGAAATTGCACAAGAGTTTGGTGTACAACTTGGCGCTGATACTTCTTCACGTGCAAACGGTTCTGTAGGCGGTGAAATTACAAAACGCCTTGTAGCGATGGCAGAACAACAACTTGGTGGCGGATATACTCGCTAATTGTAGAAGGTTATAGGAGAAAGGAAGGATTCTTCCTTTCTTTTTTTTTCAATTAATTGGTATGGATATATTGTGAACTGGATTCAAAGAATAGGAATAATACTATATTTTCCCCAATTTCTTTTGTTGTGAATGGGAAGTAGTAAAAATGTAATAGCCCTGGTGGAATGAAAAGTTACGTTCCAGCAGGGCTATTATATGGTAAGAAATATATGATGAAAGGTTTCGAAGCCAACATGTTAAAAAAAGAAAACTGTTGTTTGATTGCGCTTGCATCAGTTCCACTTGTTATGACATTAGGGAATTCAATGCTCATTCCAATTCTGCCGACTATTGAAAAGAAATTACATATTTCATCGTTTCAAGTATCCATGATTATTACCATTTATTCTATCGTAGCCATTCTACTTATACCGATTGCTGGTTATTTATCAGATAGATGGGGACGAAAGATGGTAATGGTTCCGAGTTTGCTGATTGCGGCTATAGGAGGAGCGATAACTGGTTGGGTATCTTGGAAAGTTGATAATCCCTACACTTGGATATTGATCGGTAGAGCGATTCAAGGTATTGGTGCTGCTGGTGCAATGCCAGTTGTTATACCGTGTGTTGGTGATTTATACAAAGATGAAAAACAAGTTAGTACAGGTTTAGGAATCATCGAAACATCCAATACATTTGGGAAAGTGTTGAGCCCTATTTTAGGGTCTGCTCTGGCTGCCATTGTATGGTTCTTGCCGTTTTGGGCGATTCCAGTTTTATGCGTAGTATCAATTGTTTTATTACTTGTTCTAGTAAAGGCAAAGAAACAAGAAGGAGAAGTACCACCGCTTAAAGAGTTTATAAAATCAATTCTTGCTACGTTTCGAGAAAAAGGAAGATGGTTAATTGCCATTTTTGCATTAGGTGCAATTATTATGCTTATTTTATTCGGAATTCTCTTTTATTTGTCAACTATATTGGAATCAAAGTATGACATTCATGGTATTTGGAAAGGGTGTGTACTTGCAATCCCGTTACTTGTACTGTCACTTAGTTCATATATGGCTGGCAAAAAAATTGGAGATAACCAAAATGTGATGAAGAAGTGTATTTACATTGGTTTTTTAATGGCTGCTGCATCAGTCATCATTCCTTTATTTATAAAAGGAATTTATTTACTACTCCTTTGTCTCGTTATTATGGGGGTAGGAATTGGTATGGCACTCCCATGTTTAGATGCTCTCATTACACAAGGAATTGAAAAGGAGCAAAGGGGGACGGTTACGTCATTTTATAGTTCTATGCGATTTATCGGTGTAGCAGCTGGACCACCTCTATACTCTTTTTTCATGAAAGGTGCTGACCATGAAGTGTTTTATGTAACAAGTATTCTCGCTGGGATTGGTGCTGCTATAGCAATCATTTGGATTAAACCAGCAAAAGATGCAAAGAACGTAAAAAAGAAACCAGAAACTACTTCATAATTTGTAAGAGAATTGCATGATGTTTTCAGTAACATGCAATTCTCTTTCGTTCATTAGGAATAAATAACTTGTTTTAACATATAAAGTGCGACACTCCATATGATGAGACCAGAAAATTTATTTAATAATACGATTGTCTTTCCGGTTGAGTCTAGCCTTTTTAGAAATTTCCCCGCTAAAGCTAAGCTTATAAACCAAATCCAAGAAACGATAATAGTTGCAAGTGTGAAAGCCCATTTTTCATTTCCTATGTATTGAATCGAATTTGTTCCAATTACACCGATTGTATCTAAAATTGCATGTGGATTTAATAATGAAACCGATGCAGCGAAAAGTATTTGTTTTTTTACTGGCATACTTTTTTCTTGTTTTACATCGTTGGAAGGGTTACTTCTCCAAATAACAAAGCCCATGTATAGGAGAAAGAAAAATCCAATTATATATAACGAGTTAGTTAGCCAAGAAAAAGTAAGGAGTACAAGGGAAACACCTTGTACCGCTATCAATATGAGTAACGTATCACATATAGAGGCAGTTAATACGACAGGGGCTGCCCTCCAAATATTTGGTTGGCTCGCACCTTGGTTAAAGACGAAAACATTTTGAACACCTAATGGAATGATAAGACCAAATGCAAGAATGATCCCATGAATAATTGCTTCACTCATCATATTTCCTCCTATTTAAATTTATTATGATAGTGTATATTGTATAGAAGAAATGAAAATTTGTATCCATATTCATACGCAACATTAGAAGAAATTGAAATAGGTATAAAAAAACTTGCACAACTAATGAAAAAGTAAGAGGAGAAAGTAATGAAACAATATGTAATTTGCCAAATTATCAATGGAGAAAAATATTTAGCTGCTTATGCGGAGACGAAGCAGGAAGCAATTGAAAAAGCAGAATTGTTAGGATTACGAAAGGGAAATCGATACACCGTTATTACTGCAGAGGAAGCAGAAGGGTTAACTTATCCTTAAACAACGTATAATAATGATACAGAAAGTAAATAAGCTTAGTAATATATTATATTACTAGGCTTATTTTTTGAAAGCGTTACGTGTTCTCGTATAAAAGATAATAATATTATGAGTCAAGTTGACGGAAATAACGATTTGATTTTCGATCCTGATTTCCGTTTCTATAGTTATCAATATATTGTCTGAAATTCCACGATTGTAAAAACTTATTTGCGGCGTTATAACCAGAATTGTATAGCCACTCTTTTTCTTCCATTGTTAACTCAAAGTTTGTACTAGTAATGGATCCTGTTGGGATTGTAATTGTTCTTGCTTTTGATTCCTTGTCTAAATGACGTAAATCATGGGCTTGCATCATTGTTTTAAAAAGTCCTTTGAACATGGAGATAGGCTCGTTGTAGTGGGCTGGGTCAGCTTGAATCTCATCTTTTACGAAATGAAACCCAAAAGTCGGCCAGCGGGGAGAGGTAGGGGAGTCGAAAATCCAAATTGGATAATTGCTTAAAATTCCTCCATCAACCATATAACAAGGCTGCTTCCATTTTGGGGTTCTCCATTTTACCGGTTCAAAAAAGAAGGGGATTGTACTACTCATTCGTACAGCTTTAGCAATAGAGAAGCGATAATTTAAAAATCCGTAGTTCGGTAAGTCATCAGGAAAGATAACCATTTTACCATTACTTATATCAGAAGCGATAATTTTAAGCTTATTTAAATCAGGTAAATCTGTAAATAAATGAACTCCTTTTTTTCGAAGTAATTCTTCAATCCATTCTTCTATAAAAATATTAGAGTAAATACCAAGAGTAGTCCATGCGCTTAATCCTTTCCCAATAAACGGGATTCTGTCAATAAAGGTTTTCTTCGTAAATTTATCATAATCAATATTTGTTATAATCGTTTTTAGCTCTGAGCAAGAGTATCCTGCTGCTAGGAGCGCAGCGATAATCGAACCAGCTGATGTTCCAGCTACACGTTCCCATTCATAGCCTTTTTCAGCTAACGCGCAAATTGCCCCTACATGCGCAATTCCGCGTACACCGCCTCCTTCAAAAACACCATCAATCTTCATAAAGTCATACTTCCTTTCACATAAAATATTTGAAAATGGCAAAAAAGCACGTATTATACGTGCTTTTTTACAATAGTTTTTAAATTTACTAGCAGCCTACAAAGCCGCCCCAACAGCTAGCTCCGATGATGATTAGAAGGATAAATAAAACGATTAATAAAGCGAAGCCTCCATAACCACATCCACCGCCGTAACCGTAACCGCCGCAACTATATCCGTAACCCATGTGGAATTCCTCCTTAAATTAAAAATAAAAATGAACGAGGGGAAAATGTACTGGAAGAAATAATGAACTATCGTGTTTGTAGGAACAATGTATACTATGCTTTTTTAAACTTGTTCGCGTATGAAGGAAGAGCCCGTTTTTTGGGAGGCTTGTTGTTTTTATAAAGAATGGAGTATAATTTTTGTGCGATGATACAAATAAGTATGTAAATATAAGGAGAATGTATGAATAAACAAATTGAAGTATTAATTGATAAATATGGGCTGACGCATTTAAAAGAGGAACTTATGAATACTGTATTTCCTTGTATAAAAGTTGTGCCAAAGCAGGAGGAAACAGTAGCGATAGGTAGTTCGAAAATGGGAGGGGTTCCTGACTTGCCATTTACATTTGAATATCCAACGCATAAAGGAAATACGTTACAGTTTATTGCACAATTTAATTTAAAGGATTTACAAAATGTTGGTATGGATCATAATCTTCCTAAGACAGGGATGTTATATTTTTTTAGCGTTGAAAATTACTTTGAAGCAGATGTGAATCCAACCGAAGCGGGACGTGTACTTTATTATGATGTTCCTGTTGAGCAATTACGGAGAGCGGATGAATTGCAAACGAATTATAACCAGTGTGCAACTACTTTTGAACTGACATATAAATTGCCAGAGCTTTTCATTGAAGATGAGAATGATTCAGATCGTTTCTTACAATTACTTGAAGAACTAATCCCAGATAACTACGATAACCATCAAATATTTGGTGAGCCATTTTCTGTACAAGATGAGGTATTGTACGAAACTGGACAGTATATGGAAATAGACCCGCAGCAAATGACGCTTTTATTCCAAATTGATTCAGATACTAAAAATTGTAATATGATGTGGGGAGATTTAGGGATGCTTTATTTCTGTATAGGAAATGAAGACTTGAAAAATCGACGTTTTGAAAATGCATGTTGTGTATTACAAACTTGTTAATGAAAAGGGTTGTTCTTGTAAAAAGAACAACCCTTTTACAATGTTAAATATGCATAATCTCATATGACCTATACGAAAAAGTATTGTATACTCTGAAACTATACGATACTTTTTCGTATAGTTATAGAATGTAAGGAGTGACATGATGGGAAAGACAAGTAAGTATGTGACAGCTGCCGCACTTTGTTCAACTATAGTAATGGGGGGCTTACACGCGTCATCTGTATCTTATGCAGCTACAAATCAAACTGTAGCGACATCGCAATCAGATACAAAGTTGTTAAATGATTTCAAAAAAGAATTAAAAAAACAGGTTGATAATCGAGAAGAAAATATTACAATCACATATAAAACAAAAGATAGAAATGCTAGAAATGTGATGGACCAATTGTACGGCGAGTTTAATAAAGTTGTAGATGCAGATGAGTATATAAAATATAATGTAGCGTCTACTAGATATTCCATTAAAGGGTTACCAGGAAACTATACGTTTACACTGCAAGTGAAGTACCGTGAATCGAAGGAGCAAACACAATATGTAAAATCTCAGGCAAAAGCGATTATCGGCTCGATTGTAAAAACAGGGATGGATGATCATGAGAAAGTAAAAGCTATTCATGATTACGTTGTAAAATATGTATCGTATGACACGTCGTATCAAGCATATACAGCATATGAAGCGTTAGCGAATCGCTCTGCTGTTTGCCAAGGATATACGTTATTAACATATGAATTACTAAAAGAAGCAGGTATCCAAAACCATATTGTAACAGGTACAGGAAATGGACAAGCTCACGCATGGAATTTAGTGAACATTGAAAACAAATGGTACCACCTTGATACTACATTCGATGATCCAGTGCCAGATAAAGCTGGACGTGTAACATATTCATATTTTAATATGTCTGACGAGCAGTTAAGTAAAGATCACGAATGGGATCGTAGCAAATATCCTGCAGCATCTACAAGCTACTTTAATGAATTAACAAACAAAATAAAAGTGGGTAGTTCAAAGACTGCGGCGTATGAACAAATGTTAAAAGAAACAAATTTAAAATATATGTCTACACAATACGGAGCAGAGAATTATAGTGAGTTTAAGAAGAAATTACAGCAACAATTTGCTTCTAAGCCAGAAAAGGTAGAAGTACGATATAAGCAGTCTATGGATGGGACGATGCAAGGTATAAAGAAAGTATTAAATGAAATAAATTGGCCAAAAGGTGCAAAGCGTGTGTCTTATCAAGTAGCACCTTATAGTGCGATGGCAGATTATTCATTAGTGACAATTACATTTACGTATTAATCGGTGAAAGAGAGCATCTGTAAAGGATGCTCTTTTCCTTATGTATTACTACAAAAATCAGAATTATATGATAAAATGAAAGGAGGAAGGATGTGGAATCTAAATGAATTTGTTCGAGAGTGATATTTTTACATTGATATATACTTGTTTAGTAATCGGACTTATCGTTTTGTTTTTCCTATCATTTACTTTGTTCATTAAAAGAGTATTGCAAAGCAGTGCTGCAAAAAAACAACAAGTGATGCATATGAATCAGAAGCTAGATCGAATTATTGAATTGCTTGAAAAAGATAAGGAATAGCGATAAAAGAAGTATGAAAAGGGGAAAGAGAATGGCCAATTATATAAAAGAATTACGCGAAAAAGTAGGGCATGATTATGTTTTCTTAAACTTTGCCGGTGGTTTTGTATTTAATAAAGAAGGAGAAGTATTACTGCAAAAAAGAGGCGACTTTAACGCTTGGGGCTTTCCAGGGGGGGCAATGGAGATAGGAGAATCGGCTGCGGAAACTGCAATTCGAGAAATAAAAGAAGAAACCGGGTATGATGTAGAAATAAATGAACTTATTGGAGTGTATACAAAATATTTTCAATCATATCCAAATGGAGACAAGGCGCAGTCAATTGTGATGTGTTTTTCATGCTCAATAGTTGGAGGCGACAAAAAAGTAGATGGTGATGAAACGTTGGATTTGAAGTTTTTCCCGTTAGACGACATGCCACCGTTATTTTGTAAACAGCATGAAGATTGCCTGCAAGATTTATTGGAGAAAAGGGTAGGGGTATATCGTTAACATATAAAAAAAGAAGCTAAATGATAATCCGTACCCTTTGTAAAGGACATTTTAAAAAAAGTTAGGCGGCATCAAGAAGATGATTTCTGTATTCAACAGG
>NZ_JAQFUL010000080.1:0-22212 GCF_027716265.1 Bacillus cereus group sp. Bc031 | reverse complement strand
TGCTAGGAAACTAGCACGTACGGTGTGAGGTGGGGGAAAAGGTGGAGATTACATCAAAGCCTTACCTATCATCATAGAATGTGTAAACACTGACGAACTTGCGAATGTACACCTCGATAGGTTTACGGGTCAGAAATGATTCGGAGTCTGAAAATAAGACTTGTCTAATGGATTGGAAACATCGCATAGTGACCAATCCTAACGTTGTTACAGGCAACGGAGCTAGACACGGGGTAAAGCAAGCACCTAAATCGGAGATTGAAAGATCTTTAAAACAACGATAGTCTGAACGGAACGTCGAAAGCCACTAACGTTGGGTCTATGACTCTATCGGCGGATATAGTTGAATACGAAACGGGTAACCGAGGGAAGTATTCTTAATAGTGGTGAGAGTAGTGGCACGACCGTTGAAGATTCTGTAATGGAATTGGAGGAACAGCCACAAGCCTATTTGTAGGAACTGAAATTTCATCTAATCTTGCATGGATTCTGGTAAGACTCAAAAGGTCACCAAATCAATATGAGAGTAGGTGATAGACCATGAATGATAGAACTAAGTCCACGCCAAAGAATAAGAAACTAAGACACAACGAATACTACGGTATCCAAACTTTCTTAGATAACTTATACCAGAAGGCAACAAAGAAAAATTCTTTTAAAAATTTAATGCCTATCATTATATCAGATGAAAATATACTCCTCGCTACCATCATCAAGCCAAGTGTCCATACACTAATACACGCGACCAATATAGAAACCATAAACCAATTCCTCAATAAATTAAAACTCAACGAGGAACAGTTAGGCAAACTTAATAAATTGCGGAAATTAGTCAAAAATGAGGAAATCTGTATGTAATCACAAAATGAAGTGGATATGGAACATGAACAACTAGCGTTGTTTGCTTAGAGCTTATCATTATTAGATGAAAAGAAAACTACAATATAGGTGGACCGCGGTATGCCGTGAAAGTGGCACGTACCGTGCGGATCGGGGGAAAAGTTGGAGATAACCTCAAAGACTTACCTATCGACAATTAATGATATCACCTAAAGTAACTGTTTCCGGCGTGGCTGTTTTTTTCGGATTTAATATAGCTGTAGTTACATTCGTTGTGTTAATTGGAGTAGGGTCTGTAATTGTAATAGGAGGTTCACCAGGACCTGGTTCATATGTGAAAGTAACAGTTGCTTGATTTCGAATAATACCACCAGGTGGTACACTTGTGACTCTTGCTTGGAATTGAACAGTAATTGTATCGTTTGGATTGACTGTTCCAACAGGTATACCTACAACAGGATTTGCTCCAAGATCTGAAATGTCATTTATTACAACAGTACCTGGAAGAAACGTTAACCCATTTGCTAACGGATCAGTAATGATAACGGAAGTTGCAGGGACTGATCCGCGATTTTGGAAGGTTACAGTATACGTTATGATTTCATTGATATCTACAATTTGTTTGTCGGCTAGTTTATTTGGGTTAGGTGTAGGTGTAATAACGGATACTTCAACAGTTGGAGTAGGATCTGTAATAGTAATAGGGGGTTCGCTAGGGTTTGGCTGGAATGTGTAAGTGACAGTTGCAGTGTTTTTAATAATACCGTCTGGTGGGAGTTCAGTTACAGTAACTTGATAAGTTAATGTAACAATTTGTCCTGGAGTTACAGTCCCAACGTTTACACCATTATTTGGATTTGTTCCAGGTTGCGTGACGCCATTAATCGTAACGCTATTCGGAATGAAAGTAGTACCAGATGGAGTAGGGTCTGTAATAATAACATCTGTCGCATTAATATTCCCGACATTTTGGAACGTAATTGTATATGTGACAGTATCACCAAGATTGATAGTTTGAGGGTTACCTTGTTTGTTAGGATTAATAGTAACTTCACTTACTTGCGTCTTTGTAGTAGGTGTAGGCGTAGTAACAGATACAGGTGGTCTAGTAGGATCTGGCTGATATTGGAATGAAACGATCCCTTCATTTTCGATAAAGCCTGTCGGTGGTATCGAAGTTACTTGAACTTGGAAAGTTACGACGGCTGAAGTGTTAGGTTCTAATGTACCGATAAGAATTCCGGAACTAGGAACGATACCTGGTTGCGTGACGCCGTTTATCGTAACGCTATTCGGAATGAAAGTAGTACCAGCTGGAATAGGATCGGTTACAAGTACATTTGTTGCAGGGACAGTTCCTGTATTTTGTAAGGAGATTGTATAGGTGATTGTGTCACCTAATAAAGCAAATACTTTATCAGCGGATTTTGTAGGGTTTGTTGTTGCCGTGTTGACATTGGTAGTAGTAGGAGGCGTTGGAGTAGTCACTGTTACTGGAGGTTCTCCAGGATTAGGTTGGAATGTGTAGGTGATAGTAGCTTCATTTATAATAATTCCGTTAGGTGGTATGGAAACAACGCGAACTTGAAAAGTTACAACAACTGATTGACTAGGATTTAATGTGCCAAGAGGAATGCCAAGAGCTGGATCAACATCACTAGTTGGGATACCATTAATTGTTACACTATTTGGAATGAAAGTCGTACCAACTGGAATCGAATCTGTAAAAATGATATTTGTTAGTTGAACAGTTTGTAAGTTTTGGAATGTAACGGTGTACGTAATGATATCGTCTATATCAACGTTGTTTCGATCAGCCGTTTTCGATGGATTAATAATACTATTAATGATTTCAGTATTAACTGGTGGTGTTTCTTCTGTTTTTGTAATAGGAGGTTCATTTGGATTAGGCTGAGAGGTAAAGTTGATTGAACCAACATTTGTAACAACCCCATTAGGGGGTATATTCGTAATCGTTACTTGGAACGTAATGGTTATTATTTGATTTGGTTGTATTGTACCAATGAGTATCCCAATGCTTGGATCAACACCTGGTTGTGAAAGGCCATTTACTGTAACAGAATCTACAATAAATTGTGTGCCTACTGGTGGTTGATCAATGACAGATACATTTGTCATAGGAATATTTCCAGTGTTTTCAAGGGTAATTGTATAAGTGAGTGCATCGCCAATGTTAGCGATTGGCAAATCTACTGTTTTTGTTGACTCTAATTCTGCATTTTGTACAATTGTTTCTGCGATTGGAGTCGGTGTGGTTGTTGTAATAGGCGGGAGTGTCGGATCTGGTTGAGATGTGTAAGTGACATTTGCTTCATTTGAGATAATGCCATTTGGTGGTAAAGCTGTTATTTGTACTTCTAAAGTAACAGTCACTACTTGTCTAGGGTTTAATGTGCCAACTGGGATTCCTGTTTCAGGGGTCAAATTAGGTTGTGGAATGCCATTAATCGTAACGCTACCAGGGATAAATGTAGTTCCAGTAGGGATAGAATCTGTAATAATGACATTAGTTGCAGGTGTATTACCAGTATTTTGAAGGGTGATTGTATAAGTGAGCGTATCACCAATACTTGCAAACTCACGATCCACTGTTTTTTGCGGGTTCGGGTTAGCGGTACGAACAGGTAAAGTTACGGTAGGAGTCGTTTCTGTTGTTGTAATAGGAGGTTCGCTAGGATTAGGCTGAGAAGTGTAGGTAACACTTGCTGTATTTTCTATTTTTCCATTAGGAGGAATAGCGTTTATTTGAATCTGGAATGTAACAGTAACTGTCTCGCCGGGATTAACTGTTCCAACAGGAATTCCTGTGACTGGACTTACGCCGGGTTGAGCGACATTGTTTACAGTAACACTATTCGTAATAAAAGTTGTACCCGGTGGTAAAGAATCTGTAATTGTTACACCAGCAGCAGGTATAGTTCCTTGGTTTGTAAATGTGACAGTATAAGTTACAATATCGCCAATTTCTGCAAACGTAAGGTTTGCTGTTTTTGTTGGACTTATGACTACAGTTTGGATAGGAGTTGTTGTTTCAGGAGTTGTTTCTGTTTTTGTGACTGGAGGTAAATTTGGATCCGGTTGATAATTAAATGTTGCACTACCTTGATTTCGGATTTCGCCGCTAGCAGGGATGTTTATTACTCGTACTTGGAAAGTAATCGTTGCGCGTTCGGATGGCGCTAAAGTTCCAAGTGAAATTCCTGATGATGGATTTGTTCCTGCTTGAGGAATCCCATTAATCGTAACACTATCTGGAATAAATACAGTACCGGCAGGGATAGAATCTATTACTGTTATATTCGTAGCAGGAACAGTACCAGTGTTTTGAAATGAGAGAGTATAGGTAATGACATCATTTAATGCAACGAAGGAGCGATCTGCTGTTTTTTGTGGATTTAGTGTAGCGGTATTAACTGCTGTTTCTGTTTCAGGAGTTGTAATAGTTGTCGTAACGGGAGGTTCATTTGGATTTGGCTCGTATGTGAATGTAACATTTGCTTGATTTCTAATAACTCCTCCGGGCGGGATACTATTTACTACACCTTGGAACGTAACTGTAATA
Source organism: Bacillus cereus group sp. Bc031 (assembly GCF_027716265.1). NCBI lineage: Bacteria > Bacillati > Bacillota > Bacilli > Caryophanales > Bacillaceae > Bacillus > Bacillus cereus group sp. Bc031. The sequence goes on along the minus strand of NZ_JAQFUL010000080.1, from coordinate 17,789 downwards.
CTTTGACCGGGATTTACAGTGCCGACGGGTATACCAATTTCAGGGTTTTCTCCAAGTTGTGATGTGCCATTTACGACAACGCTACCTGGAACGAAAGAAACACCAGATGGAAGTGTATCTTTTATAATAACATTTGTAGCGGGGACGGTCCCTCTATTTTGGAATGTTACAGTAAAAGTAATCGTATCCCCTATATCAACAACTTGTCGATCAGCAGATTTTGTAGTCGTTGGATTAGGATTATTAATTGGAATGTTTACACTTGGAGTGGTGGTAGTTGTTGTGACAGGAGGCTCACTTGGGTTCGGTTGATATTGGTAAGTGAAGGATGCTTGGTTTCTAATTATTCCATCAGGTGGTAAGTTTGTAACGACAACTTGATACGTGATTGTTTTCGTTTCTCCGACAGAAATGGTACCAAGTGGTATACCAAGTGATGGGGCTGCTCCTGGCGTTGTAATGCCATCGATTGTAACACTATTTGGAACGAAAATAGTTCCGTTAGGTGTAGGGTCTGTAACGACTACATTTGTAGCCGGAACGGTCCCGTTATTTGTAAATGTGACCGTGTAGGTAATCGTATCTCCTAAATCAGCAACTTGTTTGTCGGCAGATTTTGTAGGCGCTGTAATAACGGTCCCAACTTGAGTTTCTGTTTTAGGAGTTGGGGTAGTTGTTGTAACAGGAGGCTCATTTGGATTAACAATATAATTAAATGATACACTGCCTTGGTTTTCTATAATTCCATTTGGCGGGACACTTGTAACTTGAACTTGGAATGTAATTGTTTTTGCTTGATTTGGATTTAAAGTACCAATCGATATACCGTTTTCAGGATTACTGTTAGGTTGTGAGACACCATCAATCGTGACGCTATTTGGAATAAATGTTGTACCGTTTGGAATTGGATCTGTTAGTACAATATTTGTTGAGGGAACAGTGCCGTTATTTTGTAAACTAATTGTATACGTAATAACATCACCAATATCAACGAAAGTACGATCAGCAGATTTTGTAGGGTTAACTGTAGCGGTATTAACGGAGACTGTAGTAGGTGCTGTCGGTTCGGTTGTGGTAACCGGCGGTCTTGTTGGATCTGGCTGGTACGTATATGTCGTTGAAGCTTCGTTTGCAATAACACCGCCAGCTGGAATTTGTGTAACAAGAACTTGGAAAGATAGTGTTTTGGTTTCACCGGGATTAATTGTTCCAACCGGGATTCCTAGTGCGGGATTTGAATTTGGAACCGGTACATTATTTAAGATTACGCTATTCGGAATGAATGTTGTACCAGTAGGAATGGTATCAGTAAAAACTACATTTGTAGCAGGGATCGTACCATCATTAGTGAAAGTAATCGTATACGTAATAACATCACCAATATCAACAGTAGTTTTATCCGCCGTTTTAACAGGGTTTGTAATAGCGGTGTTAACAGGAGTAGTAGTAGGTGGTGTAGGGTTTGTTGTTGTAATAGCTGGTTTTGTAGGATCTGGTTGATACGTAAATGTTGTGGTTCCGATATTTCGGATTAGGCCATTCTCTGGGAGAGCGGTAACTTGAACTTGGAAAGTGACAGTGACAGTATTACCAGCTGCGATTGTTCCAATTTGTATACCACCAGAAGGGTTTACGCCAGGTTGTGAAGTACCGTTAATTGTGACGCTATTCGGAATAAATGTAGTGCTACTTGGAATTGGATCAGTTACAATAACGTTCGTTGCAGCGATGTTTCCTGTATTTGGTACAGTAATCGTATACGTAATAATATCACCGATATCAGCAATTTGTGGACTAGCAGTTTTTGTTGGATTTACAATTGCAGTTCGTACAGAAGTAGTTGTTGGAGGTGGTGTTATCGTAGTGGTTGTTGAGGGTTCAGCCGGATTCGGTTGCGACGTAAATGTTACATTTGCTTCGTTAGTAATCGTTCCGTTAGCTGGGAGGGAAGTGACTTGGACTTGAAATGTGACAGTTGTAGTTTGACCAGCAGGAATTGTACCTAGCGGAATATTTGTTGGAGTTACGCCAGATTGTGCCGTTCCATTAACTGTAACACTGTTTGGAATAAAAGTAGTGCCAGTAGGGATAGGGTCGGTGATGGAAACATTTGTCGCTGAAATATTACCGTTATTTGGAACAGTAATCGTATACGTAATGATGTCACCAATATTCACAATTTGTTGGTTTGCACTTTTAGTTGGATTTATGATAGTAGCATTAATTTGTGTTTCAACTATATTACTTGTAGAGTTTCTGTTAATTGGTGGTTGGTTTGGTGGATTATATTGAAAGCCTGAAGTTGCACTATTTGGAATAGGGTTAGGTGTAGGGAGAGTATTAACTTGAACTTGAAACGTAATTGTAGCATTCCCGTTTGCAGCAATCGTTCCTACATTTATTCCAGTAGCAGGATTATCTGTAGTAGAAGTACCATTAACTGTAACGCTACCCGGTACGAACGATGTGCCGGCAGGAGGCGTGTCTGTAATGATAACATTATTAGCAGCTAATGTGGCTTGATTTGTGGCCGTAATTGTATACGTAATCGTATCACCGATAGTAGCAATTGTTTTATCTACTGCTTTTGTTAATGCGACATTAGCTGTGAAAATATCTGTATTAACAATATTGCTTGTTGTCGTACGTGTGATAGTGGGTGCGTTAGGTGCAGGTTGAAATTCGTATCCAAATGATGCTACGTTACTTGCAACTGGTGGGGTAGGGACACTTGTAACATCTACTTGAAAGGTAATTGTAACAGAGCCGCCAGCAGGAATGTTGCTAATGGGAATACCAGTAGCAGGATTTCCAGCTGTTGCAACGCCATCAACTGTAACGCTGTTTGGAACGAAAGTAGTACCAGCGGGTATGGGGTCTGTAAATGTAACGTTTTGGGCAGGAAGTGTTCCGGTATTTTGGACAACGATTGTATAGGTTAAACGACTTCCTATTGTTGCTATTGCCATTAGATTCGTCCTTTCTGTATAAATTTAAATCCGGTCAAGGCATGGAATATTTACAAATAGCATTATTTAATAATCTAGAAACAATACTATGTGTAAATATTAGTATAAAATGAGCTCGTCATTGCATCCTATTCAAATTTAAATGAATAGGAATAGGCAAAGGCTTTTTTTTTGCCCAAATTAGTCTGTGCATATACAAATGGAACTTTTTTTACTTGTTTGCATTAAATGAAATAGCGAATAAATATTTATCTTATATGGAAGGGGAGTGGAATTGTTGGCTTTTGTACAAACATATACGAAAACGGACTCTTTATTTATGGTACACACAGGTAATACAGTTGGCATGCGTGGTATTACAACAGCGACGGCGTATCAATACAATGCATTAATAACAAGAGATACAAATTTAAGTTTTGCAGGAGTTCCTTCTTCGGTAGATCCATTAACTTTTGCGGGAACGACAAATGATTGGACATTAAATGGTTCTTGGGCAAGACTTAATCCTTCAGTAACAGATGTACCAGCAACAGCAACTGTAGACTTTGCAATGCTAGTATGGCAAGGAACATTGAGTGCAACTGTGACAGAAACGGTGGTAAATAACAATATACCTACTTTACAAACACCGGATGGGGTCACTCATACAATTACGAGTGTTCCTGCATGGGGAGAGACGAGATCAAGCGGAACATTTCAAGGTACCATTTATACACGTGCTGCAAATGTAACAAATATTCTACAAGGGCTTTCAAATCGAGCAGCGGGGGATTATTTTGTAGAAAGGGTTCCCACGGCAAATCCTCCGACGCAAGGGACAGGCGTAGGATGGGCATTGGTTGTTGTATATCGCGATAATTCATATCCTATTAGGAATGTTAGTTTATATACTGGTTTACTCATTTCTACATTGGGTGAGACAGCAACGATTTCAAATTTTATCACTCCAGCTGTAGCGCCGGTTAATGCTCGTGTATTTACAATGGCAATTAATGGTGATACTGATGCGACAGGTGATAGATTTAACTTAAACGGTACGGGACTTTCAGGACCTAATAATTTAATAAATAACTTTTTTGCTTCACAAGTAAATAATTATTTGGGAAATTTAAATACAGTCGGAAGTTTTGGGGATAGAAATATGCCAATTGGTACTTCTGCGACTAATCGGCGTGCAGAGTTTGATGTGACAAATGTACCCGCAAATGGCGTGTTAACAGCCGGTTCTACTTCTACTACCGTGAATATCCCAAATACATTTGATTATCTTTACGCTGGTGCTGTCGGTTTACAAATAGATTTAGCGGAGGCACGTTTAACTGCTACAAAATCAGTAATAGTGAGTTAAAAAATTGAAAACTTTAATAAAATTTTTTATCCTAATAGGAGTGAATTCTATTGGCTTTTGTTCAAGCTTACGGTAAAAACGATAACTTATTTATGATGCATACGGGTAATACGATGGGAATGCGCGGTACTGCAAATACAAACTTTGCTTACAATGCACTTATAACATTAAATACAGATTCTACTTTTGGAGGAGTTCCTTCATCGACGGACCCGAATACATTTGGAGGTACAACAAATGATTGGACATTAGATGGCTCATGGGCTGAATTAAATCCATCAACTACTATCGTTCCAGCTACGGCGGTTGTAGATTTTGCGTTACTTGTTTGGTCAGGTGGATTGGATACGGCTGTTACAACTGCTGTTGTTGATGCGAATCCTCCAAATTTAGTTACGCCTGATGGAACGAGTACACAAGTGACAATTAATTCAGCATGGTCATCAGAAGGGACAAATCTCCCTTTTATAGCCAATGTTTATAATCGAGCAGCAGACGTTACATCTTTACTGCAAGGTTTACCGAATCGAGCAGCAGGAAGATATAGTGTGACAAGATTACCTACGCGTCAGCCAGTTGGTTATGGTGCAGGATGGTCGTTGATTGTTGTATATCGTGATTCCTCATATCCGATGAGAAATGTGAGTTTATTTCCAGGTTTTTTATTATCCGGTACACCACAAACCATTTCAGGATTTTTTACACCAGCTACAGGGACGGTGACAGCAAGAGCTTTTGTAATGGCGGTAAATGGTGATCCGAATTTTACAGGTGATAATTTTCAATTGAACTCTGTGACATTAACAGGACCAAATAATCCAATAGGGAACTTTTTTAGAGGGCAAGTAAATGATATTAATGGAAATTTAAATACAATTGGTAGTTTTGCAGATCGGAATTTTTCTGGAACGACTACAACTGCAAATGCAAGAGCTGAGTTTGATATTACAAATGTAAATGCAACAGGTTCTATTGCACCAAATACGACATCTACACAAGTAAATATTACAGGTACTGGAGATACAATTTATACAAGTGCGGTTGGATTACAAATAGACTTGGCGGAGGCTAAATTAACAGCAGTAAAATCAGTAACTGTAAGTTAAAAAAGATTGCTATAAGTTAGCAATCTTTTTTTATGAGGTAGATTTTGTTAGTAAAGATTGATAATGAGAATAATCAATCTTTTTTTCTTGTAGTTTTTTTACTAAAAATTTATGATCACGCTTCGGTGTAGCAATAATATACCCTTTAATAATTAAATCTTGTGTAATTTGAGAGGCTTTTTCTTGTAAGGCTAGTTCACCGATTTTGCCAGCAATTTTTGATTTAGCAACATCGCGAAATAGCTCTGGAACAGGACTTACGAGCTCTTCTAACAATTGTTTTTGTTCGTCATCCCATAAATGCCTCGTTTTATTAATATAGTGCTCTTCCCAATCTAAAATGGACATACCATCTTCTTTTGGTAGTTGTTTTAAAAATTTTCTGAACATAAAGTATCCACCGATAGACATAAGTCCTAATAAAATAACAGTCCACAGTACAATAAACCAACTGAACCATCCTTCGAGCAAGAGTATCCCCCCTTAATGATTGCGGTTTTCTTTTATTTATATTATAAACAGTGAGATTCATAGAAAGCAAGAACGCTTGGTCATTTTGACCAAGCGTTATCATTTAAACGAAGTATAGTTGTTCCACACATAAATTATTATTATCATCTTCTACATATTCAATGATTAATGTGCCAACTTTACGATCTTTATCTTCAGTTGTGAAAATAGAGTAAGAAGTAAAACGTGCTGTTGATAGGCCGCTTATATGTGTAGGTAAAGAAATGTAGTCGTTATCGCGGAAGAATTCCATCAGTTCAATATCCTCAAATTCTTTTCGGTCAACTTGTTTGTTTGTATAGCGGCGTTGAAGTTGTTTTAAAGACTCGTTCCAAGAAATTGCTTTTGTATCGTATACCATTGTCTTATCTCCTTACTGTATGTAATCATTAAGAACATACGTTCTAATCTAGTATACTCTTTTTATTTGAAAAGGGAAAGCAAAAAATAATGTAAGCTTGGATTTCCAAGCTTACATTATTAATGCGTCCGTCATAATCTCTATTTTTTATTATATGTTAGATAAGAATAAGAAACAAGATGATATATATTTTGTTGATAGTTTTCAAGATTCTGTATATTATAGTTTTACTAAAGCACAAGGGAATGAGAGGAATGGCATATGTAATTTCACTCCAAGGACCGATGGCAAGCGGAAAAACGACATTGGCTAAAAGGTTAGAGCGATGTGGGTTTTCAGTTATATATGAAAACCCTTATCCAATTGTAGAAAAGCGAAGAGTATTAAATTTGGATATAAATTCAAAAGAAGGGTTTATTCTAAATCAAAAAATGTTTATGGAAGCAAAAATAAAGGAGTTTCAAAATGTAAAAGATTCAGTTGTAATTTTTGATCGCGGGCCAGAAGATATTGAGTTTTTTACGCTCTTTTATCCAAAGATTATAGGAAAAAAGTGGGATATAGAAATTGCATTAAGAGATGAATTATATAAATTAAGAGAATGTCGTTCAGATGCTATTTTTTATTTAGATGGCTCGGAAAGTAATTTATATAATAGAAAAAATAATGATAGAACAAGAAACAGAAGTACATTTGAGGAGCAATTTAAATTAGTAGAAACTGAAAAAGACTGGCATAAACAATTTCCTGTAACTTATGTGGACACGAATAGATTAACAGCGGAAGAATTAGAGGGATATTTTATGGATTGGTTAAAGGAGAGAGGGATATGAAAAAAATACTTTTATTTGAATACCCAACATTTGCGGAGTTTGAAATAACAGTAGCAACGGCATTGTTGAAAAATAAATATGAAATTATTACAGCGAGTTTAACGAAAGAATTGATTATAAGTAAAACAGGTTTGCAAGTGCAACCGCATATAGAATTAAGTGAAGTACGTGTAGAAGAATATGAGGGGATTATTATTCCAGGCGGAGATGCGATACATATGAAGGATGCAGAAGGACTCTTTTCAGTCATCCGTCAGTTTCACGAACAAGAAAAATTAGTAGCTGCTATTTGTGCGGGACCGTATGCACTAGCAAAAGCAGGCTTATTCAAAGAAAACTCGTATACAGTAACTATGGATTATAGAAAATTAGATTGTTTTCCAGTAGAAAATTTTGTGTATGAAGAAGTTGTGGAACATTCAAACATTATTACAGCGCAGGGGCATGCATTTGTACCATTTGGAATAGCGATTGCCTCTTATTTTGGGATAGCGAACGAACACAATATAAATTTTTACAGTGGTAAGGGGAATGTGATGATGGAGGAGCTTTTGCCTGAGAATGTATAAAAGCTAGCATTTGCTAGCTTTTTTCTTTTTGACATCGATAAATGGCTAACGTTTTCGGATCGCGCCATATACCGTTATGAATTGCCAATTCATTTTCTACTTCTTCTTTTAGCCATTCCTTCATTTCGGCGTGAAGATGTGTATTATCAGGTATATTTAGCGACGGAAACATGCTAGAAATATAGTTTGCAATTGGAGTAGCATGATGAAAAACGAGAGCATTATGAATAACTGCTTCTTCAACAGTTGAAAAAACAGACTGTAATATCTCTTTACCATTTTCCAAACAAAATGGCGTGACTGAAGATGTTGTTTTCGGTAAATCAAATGCGTCTAACATGCGATTACACATTTCAACTATACGAGGTAATGTAACGTCAGAATTTGTAGTAGCTAAAAGTGAGCCACCAGGACGTATTACTTTATGGAACCCTTGGATAGTTCTTTCAACATCTTTCATATGATATAACATATGTCTTGCGACGATCCAGTCGTAGCAATTGGCTTCAAAAGGAAGTTTTTCAGCGTCACCTAGTCTCCATTCAATTAAAGTATTTGTTTTAGTGGCTTCAGAGAGCATGGCTTCTGATTGATCAAAACCTGTTAATTGACCTTTATGGCCATTCGCTTGCAAAAAGGAAAGAAATTTTCCGTTAGCGCACCCAACCTCTAATATTTTCTCGTCTCCTTGAAGTTGTAAATGATCCATGACGACTTCATCTAAATTCACTTGTTTTTCTTCGTAATGTTTATGCGTATCAATACGTATTTGTAAATGGTTGCTTACATTGTACTGGCGTTTTACATCATTCATCTTTTCGCATTCCACCTTCGTGCAAAATTGCTGAATTGCGTGCGTTAATACGTCGGTTTTCTTTAAGCCTTCGTAATGGAGTGCAGCTTCAAACCTTTCAAGTAATTTTTCTTCAATTCGAAAATGAATATTTTTTCGCTTTGTCACTGAAATCTCTCCCCTTTGTATCGGTTAGTGAGACTATAACACGCCTGAAAAATTTGTGTAAATCATTTGTGTACACAAATGGAGGGGATGAAAAAATTGTTTGAATGTGAGTTTAAACTATTGACGATTTAACCGTTTTCATATATTCTTAAATTAAGAAATATTCAAATAATTAAAAGAAATGAGAGAGTCACATGCTTCTTCAAGGAACACATCGAATTGGTCGTATGGCCATGCTGTTGGCACTTGCGGATGAGAATGAAAGCCCTGTATTATCTATCCCAAAAGGTTGGAAGTATTGTACGGGGAAAGTGGGTTCGATGAATTCGCAAAAGGTTGTCGCAGCAATGGAAACAGCGGCTAAGAGCAACCAAGTTATTGAAACAGACGTTTACAGAGAAACACATGCACTTTATCACGCAATTATGGAAGCTTTGTACGGAGTGACGAGAGGTCAAATTCAGTTAGCAGACGTTCTTCGTACAGTAGGACTTCGCTTTGCGATTGTGCGCGGTACACCATACGACGGAAAAAAAGAGGGCGAATGGGTTGCTGTTGCATTATATGGAACGATTGGTGCACCTGTAAAAGGATCTGAGCATGAGGCGATTGGTTTAGGAATTAATCACATATGATTTGCCCATAGTCTATTAGTTAGAAGGGGGCCTTACTTTTTTAGGACAGAAGTCTGTCTTAAAAAGATAAGGTCCCCTTTTGCCTTTTTAAGGAGGAAAAACAATGATTACGTTAACAGGACACACATTGACAATTGAAGAAATGAAGAGGTTGTTACTTGAAGGAGAAGGTGTAACAGCTTGTCCAACTAGTATGCAAAAGGTGGCGGAGTGCCGCGAAGTAGTTGAGAAAATTGTAGAGGACGGAAAAGTTGTTTACGGTATTACAACTGGATTTGGAAAGTTTAGTGATGTGCTAATTCAAAAAGATGATGTAAAGGCACTTCAACATAATTTAATTCAGTCACATGCATGTGGGATAGGCGAGCCATTCCCTGAAGAAGTATCACGCGGTATGTTAATTTTACGAGCAAACACGATGCTTAAAGGAGTATCTGGTGTTAGACCGCTCGTTGTAAATATGCTTCTTGAGTTTGTAAATCGTAAAATTCACCCAGTTGTTCCACAACAAGGCTCACTTGGTGCGAGTGGCGATTTAGCACCTTTATCTCATCTTGCGCTCGTATTATTAGGCGAAGGTGAAGTGTTCTATAAAGGAAAACGCGTTCATGCAATGGTCGCTCTTACAGAAGAAGGTCTTGAGCCAATTGAACTTGAAGCGAAAGAAGGTCTGGCGTTAATTAATGGTACGCAGGCGATGACAGCGCAAGGAGTTCTTTCTTATATAGAAGCAGAAGCAACGGCTTATCAAGCTGAATTAATTGCATCTATGACAATTGAAGGTTTACAAGGCATTATTGATGCATTTGATGAAAATGTTCATAAAGCACGTGGTTATAAAGAGCAAGTGGAAGTAGCAAGCAGAATTCGTGACATCCTTCATGATAGTAAATTAACAACGAAACAAGGAGAACTACGTGTGCAGGATGCCTATTCACTTCGCTGTATTCCGCAAGTACACGGTGCTTCTTGGCAAGTTTTAAATTATGTGAAAGAAAAATTAGAAATTGAAATGAATGCCGCGACAGATAATCCACTTATTTTTGATGGCGGAGAAAAAGTAATTTCAGGTGGTAATTTCCACGGTCAACCAATTGCATTTGCGATGGACTTCTTAAAAGTTGGAATGGCAGAACTTGCAAATATTTCAGAGCGCCGTATTGAACGCTTAGTAAATCCACAGTTAAACGATTTACCACCATTTTTAAGTCCAGAACCAGGACTTCAGTCTGGTGCAATGATTATGCAATATGCTGCAGCGTCACTAGTTTCTGAAAATAAAACGTTAGCACATCCGGCGAGTGTTGATTCAATCCCGTCATCAGCTAACCAAGAAGATCACGTAAGTATGGGAACAATTGCTTCACGCCATGCACATCAAATTATTCAAAATGTAAGACGTGTTCTTTCAATTGAGATGATTTGTGCGATGCAAGCAGCAGAATATCGCGGTATTGAAAACATGAGTACAGTGACGAAGAGCTTCTATCATCAAGGTCGTCAACAAGTACCTTCTATTACTAATGACCGTATATTCTCAACGGATATTGAAAATATTGCGTATTGGTTAAAAACGAATTATTCGATAAAAGAAAGATTAGATGTAAACGCAGCACTATAAAATGAGAAAAGGGAGAGATTGAAATGGAAAAAGTTAAACAAACAATTCGCGCGCCAAGAGGTACTGAGTTACAAACGAAAGGGTGGGTGCAAGAAGCTGCACTTCGTATGTTAATGAACAATTTAGATCCGGAAGTTGCTGAAAAGCCAGAAGAATTAGTTGTATATGGTGGAATCGGCCGTGCAGCTCGTAACTGGGAAAGCTACAATGCAATTGTAGATTCATTAAAAACGTTAGAAAGCGATGAAACATTACTTGTTCAATCAGGAAAACCAGTTGCAATCTTTAAATCACATGAAGATGCACCTCGCGTTCTTTTAGCGAACTCAAACTTAGTACCGAAGTGGGCGAACTGGGATCACTTCCGTGAACTAGAGAAAAAAGGTCTTATGATGTATGGACAAATGACAGCAGGTAGCTGGATTTACATTGGAACACAAGGTATTTTACAAGGGACATATGAAACGTTTGGTGAAGCGGCACGCCAACATTTCGGTGGTTCATTAAAAGGTACATTAACACTTACTGCTGGTTTAGGTGGTATGGGCGGTGCACAACCTCTTGCTGTAACGATGAATGGCGGTGTTGTTATCGCTATTGATGTTGATAAGCGCAGTATCGATCGCCGTATTGAAAAGAGATACTGTGATATGTATACAGAATCATTAGAAGAAGCATTAACGGTTGCGAACGAGTATAAAGAGAAGAAAGAACCGATTTCTATTGGTTTATTAGGAAATGCGGCAGAGATTTTACCAGAGCTAGTGAAGCGTAATATTACGCCAGATTTAGTTACAGATCAAACATCTGCTCATGATCCATTAAACGGTTATATTCCAGTAGGTTACACATTAGAAGAAGCAGCAAAACTTCGTGAAGAAGATCCGGAGCGCTACGTACAATTATCAAAAGAAAGCATGACAAAACATGTAGAAGCAATGCTTGCTATGCAAGCAAAAGGCGCAATTACATTTGATTACGGAAATAACATTCGCCAAGTTGCTTTTGATGAAGGTTTGAAAAATGCATTCGATTTCCCAGGATTCGTTCCAGCATTTATCCGTCCATTATTCTGCGAAGGAAAAGGACCATTCCGCTGGGTAGCACTTTCTGGTGACCCAGAAGATATTTATAAAACAGACGAAGTAATTTTACGTGAGTTTGCTGATAATGAGCATTTATGTAACTGGATCCGTATGGCTCGTCAGCAAGTTGAGTTCCAAGGTCTTCCGTCACGTATTTGTTGGCTTGGTTACGGTGAGCGCGCGAAATTTGGTCGCATCATTAATGAAATGGTTGCAAATGGTGAATTATCAGCACCAATCGTTATCGGTCGTGACCATTTAGATTGCGGATCAGTAGCATCTCCAAACCGTGAAACAGAAGCGATGAAAGATGGTAGTGATGCAGTAGCTGACTGGCCAATTTTGAATGCATTAATTAACAGTGTAAACGGTGCAAGCTGGGTATCTGTTCACCACGGTGGCGGCGTTGGTATGGGTTATTCACTTCACGCTGGAATGGTTATCGTTGCAGATGGAACAGAAGCAGCGGCAAAACGTATTGAGCGCGTATTAACTTCTGACCCTGGTATGGGTGTTGTTCGTCACGTGGATGCAGGATATGACTTAGCTGTGGAAACTGCGAAAGAAAAAGGCGTTAACATTCCAATGATGAAATAAGGAGGAGAAAACATGCTGGACACTTTACTAATCAATATCGGTCAATTACTAACAATGGATCAAGAAGATGGCTTGTTAAGACGGGAAGCGATGAACACGCTTCCTGTTATCGAAAACGGTGTGGTTGGGATTGAAAACGGCGTAATTACTTTCGTTGGAACAGCAGAAGAAGCGAAAGGATTACAAGCGAAAGAAGTAATTGATTGCGGCGGGAAAATGGTTTCTCCTGGTCTTGTTGATCCGCATACTCACCTTGTATTTGGTGGATCTCGTGAAAATGAAATCGCATTAAAATTGCAAGGAGTGCCGTACTTAGAAATTTTAGAACAAGGCGGAGGTATTCTTTCGACGGTAAATGCAACGAAACAGGCGTCGAAAGAAGAACTCGTTCAAAAAGCGAAATTCCATTTAGACCGTATGCTATCTTTCGGAGTTACAACTGTAGAAGCGAAGAGTGGTTACGGATTGGATGATGAGACGGAATGGAAACAATTAGAGGCAACTGCACAATTACAAAAAGAGCATCCAATCGATTTAGTTTCTACATTTTTAGGTGCTCATGCAGTTCCGAAAGAGTATAAAGGTAGATCGAAAGAATTTTTACAATGGATGTTAGACTTACTGCCAGAAATGAAAGAGAAGCAATTAGCTGAATTTGTTGATATTTTCTGCGAAACAGGCGTGTTCTCTGTTGAAGAGTCGAAAGAGTTTTTATTAAAAGCGAAAGAGCTTGGCTTTGATGTGAAAATTCATGCGGATGAAATTGATCCTCTTGGTGGTGCGGAAGCGGCAGCTGAAATTGGTGCAGCATCAGCGGATCATTTAGTTGGTGCTTCTGATAAAGGAATTGAAATGCTTGCAAACTCTAATACAGTAGCCACTTTATTACCAGGAACAACTTTCTATTTAAATAAAGAAAGCTTTGCTCGCGGTCGTAAAATGATCGATGAAGGTGTTGCGGTAGCTTTAGCTACAGACTTTAACCCAGGCAGCTGTCCAACGGAAAACATTCAGCTTATTATGAGCATCGCAATGCTGAAGTTGAAAATGACACCAGAAGAAGTTTGGAATGCCGTAACAGTTAACTCTTCTTACGCAATTAATCGTGGTGACGTAGCTGGGAAAATTAGAGTAGGTCGCAAGGCAGATCTAGTGCTATGGGATGCTTACAATTATGCTTACGTACCGTATCATTACGGCGTAAGTCATGTAAATACAGTATGGAAGAATGGTAATATCGCATATACAAGAGGTGAACAATCGTGGAGCACGGCCACTATTTAAAGAAAAATGCCAAGTTTATCGATCGTGAAGTGACAAAATGGAGTGAAATGATTAAAGATTGGGAGGAAGGCGTGGAAATATTCGGTGCGGCCTTAATTGGAGCACCCCTTTCTAAACCGTCTATTAGTCATTCAGGAGCAAGTTTTGCTCCAAAAACAATTCGTGCGATGTTAGATGCATATAGCACGTACGCAATTACAGAAGAACATGATATGAAAGAAAGTGTCTTATATGATTGCGGCGATATTACGATGCATGTGACGGATATAAAAGAAAGTCATAACCGAATTGCGAAAACAGTTGGTCATGTAACGAAAGTAAATCCGAACATGATACCAATCGTTCTTGGTGGGGATCACTCGATTAGTTTTCCGAGTATAACAGGATTTGCAAATAGTAAAGGGAAGGTCGGTATTATTCAATTTGATGCCCATCATGATTTGCGCAATTTAGAAGATGGTGGTCCGTCAAATGGTACACCGTTCCGTAGTTTATTAGAAAATGGTGTTATTACAGGAAAACAACTCGTTCAAATCGGTATTCGTAATTTTTCAAATGCACGAGCGTACCATGAATATGCAAAAGAACACGGTGTGATAGTGTACACAATGAAAGATGTACGAGAGCGAGAAATCAAAGATATTATTATAGAAAGTATTGAAGTATTAAGAAAGCAAGGCGTGACCTCTATTTACATTTCTCTTGATATGGACGTACTAGATCAAGCATTCGCACCAGGTTGTCCAGCAATCGGTCCTGGCGGAATGGACAGTATGACTTTACTTGATGCGATTGAATTGCTTGGTAAAGAACCGCTTGTGCAAGGGATGGATATTGTAGAAATTGATCCAACTCTTGATTTCAGAGATATGACGAGTCGAGTAGCTGCGCAAGTGATTATGAGTTTTCTTTTAGCGAGGGAAACAGTTAGTAAGCAGGTTAGTATATAGAAGGAAAAGTAGATTTTTATTTACGCTTTATCAAAAACACATTACTACTCAAATGTAGTGATGTGTTTTTATGTTAAAAGAGAATGAATGTGTGTGGAACCGTTAATAAAATTGCGGTTTTTTATAGTGTATTGTGTGAATTTAATTTCTTGCTTCTGAAGTGTTGACGTGTAAAATATTTTTGTGATAAAATAAAAATTTTGCTAAAAAACTAAAAGTGTGTTAAACTTGAGAAGGTTACCATATATGGAGGTGGATTATTTGTTTCAAATTGGCGATAACATTGTTTATCCAATGCAAGGAGCAGGTATAATTAAAGCCATAGAAGAGAAGGAAATCGCAGGAAAAAAACAACAGTATTATGTTATAAAAATGTCGGCTAGTAATATGGAAATAATGATTCCTGAAGGGAAAATATTGAGTTCAAATATACGACCAGTAACGGATATCACGGCATTAATACACATAATAGATATTTTTCAACATGGAGAATCAGATAGATTACTTACGTGGAAACAAAGATATAAATTGAACACTGATAAAATAAAAACGGGTAAAATGCAAGAAGGTGCTGAAGTTGTGCGTGATTTAATGCGTATACAGAAAGAAAAGGCACTTAATGCAAGCGAAAAGAAAATGTTAGATAACGCACATGAATTTTTGATTAGTGAACTGGGATTAATTGAAGGTATCACAGAAAATCAAATAAAAAGCTTTTGTTAAGGTTCATTACAAATAATATATGGCATCCCAAAAAAAGGTTTTGAATTTTTTGGGAACATAATTATAGACAATCAATCATTTCAAAGACATTCAACTCTTTCAAACCACTTTTAGAGCATTAACCTCTTTTGTTATTACTACAATCAAATCCATTTTTATTTTTTAATTCTTTTACGAATGTTCGAAGTTTAATTCAATACTTCGATAAAATAGTTACTTGATTTTTGCAATCCTGATTCACACTGGCACGGACGAGGAGCCGTAAGGATGAAAGAGAGGTAGGGCTTTCATTGTTTTAGGTATATAAGTTATTATTTTTAGAAGAATACTGAACCATTTTCACTTCTATTGATAAGGGATTCTTTATATTAAAGAGATGAAGAAATTGACAGCCATATATGATCAACTAAAAAAGGTTTCCTACTAAGGAAACCTTTTTAGTTTATTTATAGCATTCTGTTTTTTGGATATTCGAATGTTTTATAGAAAAGTCGTATAAATTGACGTTACTATTTAAAAGTAAGTATGATGCGATTATAGCAAGAATTTTTAAGGGGGAAGAAAAATGGCAAGTTCTAATAATAAAGCGGCAAGTATTTATGAAGGAACAAATGTAAACGCTTGGGGATCTTTTGAAAATATTGAAGAAACGAAGTTGTTTGATCAGATTCAAGTCGGAGTTTGGTCTCTTCGTAATCGCATAGCAATGGCACCGATGACAAGATGCTTTGCAGACAATGAAACTGGAGTAGTTGGTGCTGATGTAGTGGAGTACTATAGAAAGCGTGCTGCTGACGGAGTTGGATTAATTATTACAGAAGGAATCGTTATTAGCGCAAGAGCAAAAGGAAACCCAGGAGTACCAGGGATTTATACGCAAGAACAAATTGATTCATGGAAACCTGTTACAGAGGCAGTACATAAAGAAGGCGGGACAATTATTGCTCAAATATGGCATGTTGGTCGTATGAGTCATCATGAAATAATTGGTGGGCAAATGCCCCAAGCGCCTTCTGCCATCGCTGCAGAAGGGAATGTTCCACGTTTTCGCAAACCATTCGATACACCAGAAGCAATGACATTAGAAGAAATACAAGAAGTTATCAGTCAATACGCACAAGCTGCAAAAAATGCGATTGAAGCTGGGTTTGATGGGGTAGAAATTCACGGTGCACACGGATATTTAATTGATCAATTTACTTATGAGTTTGCTAATAAGCGTACTGATAAATATGGCGGTGACTTAAAGCAAAGATTAACGTTTATGAAAGAAGTAACTGAGGCTGTAATAGAAGCAGTTGGAGCTGATAAAACACTTCTTCGTTTCTCTGCTTTTAAAGGGGATAATCCTACTTATATGTGGGAAAACCCTGAGCTGGCAATTGAAACATTTGTAAATATGTTTAAAGAAGTTGGATTAACGATGATTCATCCTTCAACGATGAATTATACGCAAGTGATTGCTGACGGAAAGAATTTTCATCAATTAGTAAGAAAATATTGGGATGGTACGATTGTTGGGGTTGGTAATTTGAATCCGAAAGAAGCTGAAGAAGCGTTGCAAGAAGGAACAATTGACGTAGCTGCATTCGGAAGACCGTTAATTGCTAATCCAGATTTTGTTCATCGAATTAAACATGCTGAAAGTTTAGTTGAATATGACGCGAAAGAGCATCTTGCTACATTAATTTGAATAAAGATAAAAGGAGAACACATGGAGTGTTCTCCTTTTATTATGGAATTTCATAGGGGGAAGCGAGATGAGTGAAACGCTACTCGTTATTATTAGTATATTACTATTATTAATGTTGCTTTTAATCGTCTTTTTTATTATCACATTTTTTATAAAAAAACGGACGCATCATTCTATTTTAAAACTACATCCATACTTAGGAAGAATGCGTTACTTACTGGAAAAGATAGGGCCGGAATTCCGGCAATATTGGTTTGATCACGATACAGATGGAAAACCTTTTTCACGTTACGACTTTCAAAGTGTTATGTTTTTAGCGAAGTATCGCTCTGAAATACTTGGTTTTGGGTCGAAACGAGATTTTGAAGCATCTGGTTATTATATTGCTAATACGTTGTTTCCGGTATTAACAGAAGAATTAAGTGTGAACGTAACGCAAGAACGTGAAGGGAAAAAGTATGTGATTCATTAATCCGTACCCTTTGTAAAGGACATTTTAAAAAAAGTTAGGCGGCATCAAGAAGATGATTTCTGTATTCAACAG
>NZ_JAQFUL010000079.1:0-23126 GCF_027716265.1 Bacillus cereus group sp. Bc031 | reverse complement strand
CGGAGACAAACAACCAGACGGAGACAAACAACCAGACGGAGACAAACAACCAGACGGAGACAAACAACCAGACGGAGGTAAACAACCAGACGGAGATACCATTAAAGATGGTGAATACAATATTGGTTTTAAAGTATTGAAAGATAAAACAGAAGAAATTTCAATGATGAATACGTACACGAAGAGTCCAGGTGTATTAAAAGTGAAAGATGGAAAGAAATATGTATCCTTCACATTAACAAATAGCTCATGGATTACAAAGTTTGAATTTGAAAAGAATAATTCATTTGTTGATGCAAGTGTATTAAGTGAAGATAAGAAAGCTGATACACGTGTAGTAGAAGTGGAAGTAGCTGATTTATCTAAGAAACTAAATGCAAAAGTGAAAGTAGATATTGATTCAATGAATTATCACCATTTCTATGATATTCAATTTGCATTTGATAACGATAGTATTCAACCGTTAGACAACCAAGGTGGAAACAACAATCAAGGCGGAAGTAACGACCAAGATGGAAACGATAACCAAGGCGAAAATGACAACCAAGGTGGAAACAACAACCAAGGCGAAAATGACAACCAAGGTGGAAACAACAACCAAGGTGGAAACAACAATCAAGGCGAAAATGACAACCAAGGCGGAAATAACAACCAAGGTGGAAACAACAACCAAGACGATAACACAGCAATTGATCCAAACGCTCTTAAAGACGGTGAATACAGTATCGGTTTTAAAGTGTTAAAAGATAAAACAGAAGAAATTTCAATGATGAACACATATACGAAGAATCCAGGTGTATTAAAAGTGAAAGATGGAAAGAAATATGTATCCTTCACATTAACAAATAGCTCATGGATTACGAAGTTTGAGTTTGAAAAGAATGGTGCGTTCGTCGATGCGCAAGTATTAGGTACAAATAAAGAGAAAGATACAAGAGTAGTAGAAGTGGAAGTAGATGATTTATCGAAAAAGTTAAATGCAAAAGTGAAGGTAGATATCGATGCAATGAATTATCATCATTTCTATGATATTCAATTTGCATTCGATAAAGGAAGTATTAAAGCTTTAGGTAACCAAGGTGGAGATACTAACCAAGATGGTAATGGTAATCAAATCGGAAGCGACAACCAAGGCGGAAACGACAACCAAGATGGAACGAATAATCTAAATGAAAACCCAACAGTTGATCCGAAAAATTTAAAAGATGGTCAGTACGATATTGCTTTTAAAGTGTTAAAAGATAAGACAGAAGAAATTTCAATGATGAATCAATATGTTGTAAGTCCAGCAAGATTAACAGTGAAAGATGGCAAGAAGTATGTTGCAATGACACTGAAAAATAGTGACTGGATTACGAAATTCCAAACAGAAAATAATGGTGGATTTGCAGATGCAAAAGTAGTAAGTGAAGATAAGGCTGCCAATACAAGAGTCGTAGAATTTGAAGCTAATGATTTATTTTCAAAATTAAATGCAAAAGTAAAAGTAGATATCGATTCAATGAATTACCATCATTTCTACGACGTACAAATTCAATTTGATACGACGAAGATTGGCGCTGTAGGAACGGTAAAAGAAGAGCCAAAGAATGAACCGAAAAACCCAGTAACTACACCAAAAGTAGATAATGTAAAAACAGTAGGAACTCCTGATTTTAACCGAAATGCAGATGGTAAAAAGAAAAACGAAGCTACAAATAATGATTCGAAAAAAGAGAAAAACTCAAAAACTGCAGATACAGCACAACTTGGTTTATACATGATGTTACTGCTAGGTTCACTTGCTTTACTAGTTCGTAAATATAGAGCAGGTAGATTGTAATTTTTGGAGTCTTGATGCATGTTCGCGTGCATCAAGACTTGTTTCATATTGTTTGGAAAGGAGTGGTGATTGAGAGTGAGGAAAATTGCAAGTGTACTAATGGCTATCATTTTATTAGTGAGTATAGCTGGGTGCTCATCACCTAAAAAAGAAACTGTGAAGCAAGTAAAGAGTGAAAGTAAAGAGCGAATTGTTGCAACGACAGTCGCTGTTACTGAAATTATGGATGTGTTAGAAGTAGATTTAGTTGGTGTTCCAACTAGTTCTAAAACCTTACCGAAGCGATATAAAGGTTTACCTGAAGTCGGGAATCCGATGAGTCCTGATATGGAAAAAGTACAGTCGTTAAAGCCGTCAGAAGTATTATCCGTGACAACACTTGAATATGAATTAAAGCCAGTGTTTGACGGTGTAGGTATGAAAGCAAATTTTGTGGACTTAACTAGTTTAAAAAATATGCAAAATTCCATTAGTAATTTAGGTAAGCAATATGGACGCGAAAAGCAGGCTGAAGCAGTTGTAACGAAGTTAGATAAAAAGGTTGCTAGCATTCAAAAAGAAGTAAAAGGAAAGAAAGAACCGACAGTGCTTATTTTATTAGGTGTACCGGGGAGCTATTTAGTAGCAACTGAGCATTCCTATATTGGTGATTTAGTGAAACAACTAGGTGGTAAAAATATTGTACAAGGTGAACAAGTAGAATATTTAGCTTCTAATACAGAGTATTTAAAGAAAGCTGATCCGGATATTATTTTACGAGCAGCTCATGGTATGCCTGATGAAGTTGTAAAAATGTTTGATAAAGAATTTAAAACAAATGATATTTGGAAACACTTCGCTGCAGTTAAAAATAATCGTGTTTACGATTTAGAAGAGCGTTTATTTGGAACGACAGGAAATTTAGCAGCAATCGAAGCTTTAGATGAATTGAAGAAAATGATGTATCCGTGATGCATTTTCATATAAAGGAAGAGTGAAATGAATAAAAAAACTTGGAGTTTCTTCATTGTTACTGTATTGCTTATTGTTATGACGTCATTGTCAGCGATGAAAGGGAGTTTAGAGGTTGGTATCGTTGACCTTGTACAAGGGATATTTACAGGGGCAAATGAAGATGTTGAGGTCATTAAAGATTTACGTTTCCCGCGCATTATTATTGCACTGTTCACTGGGGCGGCTCTTGCTGTTTCTGGTGTTCTTTTTCAAGCTGTAATGAAAAATCCACTTGCCGATGCTGGGGTAATCGGTATATCTTCAGGAGCAAGTTTTATGACACTTGTTATTATTACGTTATTCCCGCAATTCTTTTTCTGGACACCAGTATTCGCCTTTTTAGGTGGTGCGTTTGCGTGTTATCTCGTTTATGCCTTTTCATGGAAGTCAGGGTTAAGTCCACTTCGTATTATTTTAGTTGGTATAGCTATTAATGCGATGTTTACTGGATTAAATGAATCTTTCATTACGATTTGTGGATATTTCATTAAGAGTATTAAGCAAACGACGACTTCTAATATAACGATGAAGACGTGGGGCGATGTAGAAATAATGGTTACGTATGGAACAATTGGTTTGGTTCTTGCACTGTTTGTAGGAGCTTGGTGTAATTTATTATCGCTACAAGATAAGACTGCGAAAAACTTAGGTTTGCACGTGACGAGAGTTCGTCTTATTATTTCTGCTATTGCAGTACTCTTAGCTGCAGTATCAACAGCGATTGCAGGTGTTATTGCTTTTGTAGGATTACTCGTTCCGCACATTTCAAGGCAATTAGTCGGTTCAGATCATAAAGTATTAATTCCATTTTCTGCTCTTGCAGGAGCGTTATTAATTTTGACGGCGGATACGATTGGAAGGTTAATTGTACCACCTAACGAAATTCCAGCGGCGACGATTATGGCAGTTATTGGTGGACCATTCTTAATATTCTTGCTTAGAAAGAGTGATAAAGTTCATGGAAATTAAAAATGTAACCTTTTCATACGATAATGTAACAAATCGTTTAAAGTCTGTTAGTAGTGAAATAGAGATTGGGAAAATTACAACAATCATTGGTCCGAATGGTTGCGGAAAATCAACATTACTTGGTGTTATGTCTAGAAATCATGCTCCTAATAGTGGGGAAGTAATACTTGATGGAAAAACGATTAGTGAGTATAAACCGAAAGAGTTTGCTAGAAAGTTAGCTGTTGTCCATCAACAAAATGAGGCGCCAGCAGATATTACAGTGGAAAAACTAATAAGCTTTGGGCGTATGCCATATAAAAATGTTTTTTCTTCGCAAACTGATGAAGATAGAGAAGCAATTGAGCGTGCACTAACATGTACAAATTTGCAAAGTAAGCGTGAAAAGCCAATTCATGCTTTATCGGGCGGAGAGAGACAGCGAGTTTGGATCGCGATGACATTAGCTCAAAGTACACCAATGCTTTTCTTAGATGAACCGACAACATATTTAGATATTTATTATCAGCTAGAAATATTAGAGTTAGTGAAAGAGTTAAATGAAGTGTATGGATTAACGATTGTGATGGTACTACATGATATTAATCAAGCCATTCGTTATAGTGATCATATTATCGTTATGAAAGATGGGGAAATTGTTACGAAAGGTAATCCTAATGAGGTAATAACAGAAGAAATGGTTAAAGCAATATATGGTGTAGATGTCGTTGTAAAACAAGACGAAGATACAGGGTTATACATGGTACCAATGGGAATTTAAAGGCTGGGCATAATCCGTTTTGAGGTGATAATTTGAATAGTAAGAAAGAACGGAAAAAGAATTCTTTTTTTCAACGAATACTTACAATTGTATTTTTAGGAATCTTTTTCTATTCAATGTATGAATTGGGTGGGATTTTCATGGATTATTATGAAAATCGTAAAGTAATGGCTGAAGCGCAACATATTTATAAGAGAAGTCCAATGGAAGAAAAATCAGAAGATGGGGAAGTACGTAAACAGTTTCAAGCTCTCCAAAAAATTAATCCAGAAATAGTGGGATGGATTACGATGGATGATACACAAATCAATTATCCAATCGTTCAAGCGAAGGATAATGATTACTATTTATTTCGTAATTATAAAGGCGAGGATATGAGAGCGGGAAGTATTTTTATGGATTATCGTAATGATGTGAAATCTCAAAATCGAAATACTATTTTATATGGTCATCGTATGAAGGACGGTTCTATGTTTGGAAGTTTAAAAAAGATGTTGGATGAAGATTTCTTCATGTCCCATCGTAAATTGTATTACGATACATTATTTGAAGGATACGACGTTGAAGTTTTTTCAGTATATACGACAACGACGGACTTTTATTACATTGAAACGGATTTTGAAAGCGATGCAGCGTATACAGCATTCTTAAAGCAAATTCAAGATAAATCCCTTTACAAAACGGATACGAAATTGACGGCTAATGATGAAATTATAACACTTTCTACATGTGACTATGCACTTGATCCAGAAGCAGGAAGATTAGTCGTACATGCGAAACTAGTAAAAAGACAGTAAATAAAAAAGTATAGAATATGAGAAGTGGTAACGCTTCTCATATTCTATACTTTAAAAAAACAGTTTTTACTGTGCTGCAGCCATTGGCATACGTACAACTTTTACATCATAGTAAGAGATTTTATTATCAAGAATATAATCTGGCATTCCGCCTTGATGGGAGTGAGCAGCTTTAAATGCTGGGCTCTTTGTCCAACCTTGGAAATCTTCTTTTGCATTCCAGCGCGTGCTAATTGTTACCTCGTCATAATCAACTGTATTTTGCGTTAGAAGAACTTCTAATCCTAAAAATCCTGGCATTGTTTCGACTTGACCTACTTTATTAAAACGATCAATTAATTTATGTCCATTTCCCTTTGTAACTTTAGCTGTATTTGTAACAATAATCATGTTTATTCCTCCTATAAGTTGTAGCCTTTATTTTCGAGAATTCATATACATTAAATGATAATGAAAATCATTATCATTGTCAATGGTAATCTTAAATTATGATAATATTTTTAATCCCGCTATTTGTTGGGCAGTAAGACCCCCACCTCAAAATTTAGCGAAAGCGAAGAAGTTAGGTGGAGGGCGGGCTGATTAAAGTTTCACTTTATGTAGTATAATATCCTCCTGTTGACTATATATTTAACTTGGTTATATATTGTGTAAATAGAATCAATCGAAAATATATAGAAGTAAAGTATGGTTTATACTTTGCTGTCGCAATACTATGAACAAGGAGGGCATTATGGTTGAATCACTTTTACTTAGTATCGTTATTATTATTACATTAGGTATTGCTTCACAATGGACTGCATGGCGCTTCCAGCTTCCTGCGATTGTTGTTATGGCAGTTGCTGGATTATTAATTGGTCCGGTTTTCGGTATTATTAATCCAAAAGAGGTGCTTGGGGATGTTTTTAGTCCACTCGTATCACTCTCTGTTGCGATTATATTGTTTGAGGGTAGTTTAAGTTTAGATATACGTGAACTGAGGGGGCTATCAAAACCAGTATTTCGTATCGTTACGTTTGGTGCGTTTATCGCGTGGATTGCTGGCTCACTTGCAGCTCATTACGTCGCTGGATTAGATTGGGCGGTTGCATTTATTATTGGAGGACTTTTTATTGTGATAGGTCCAACGGTAATTATTCCGTTGTTACGCCAAGCGCGATTAAAACCAAGAACAGCTGCAATTTTAAAATGGGAAGGGATTATCGTTGATCCATTTGGCGCTTTGCTTGCTGTATTCGCCTTTCAAATTGTAAATTTCTTAACGAAAGAAAATGTACAATTACATACGTTGCTGTACTTCTTTGCAGGTTCATTATTTGCAATGGTACTCGGTTATGTATTTAGTATTTTTATGAGCTATATGATTTTAAAGGGAAAAGTACCAGAATATTTAAAAGCCCCAATTTTGCTAGTTACGGTACTGTTATGTTTTGGCATTGCGGATGAAGTGATGCATGAAACAGGTATGCTAGCTGTGACAGTAATGGGGATTACGCTTGCGCGGATGAAAAAATATATTTCTTCTATCGGTGATATTCGTCATTTTAACGAAAATATTTCTGTGCTACTAACGTCGACTGTTTTTATCATATTAACAGCATCCCTTCCAAGAACAACGATTATGGAGATTTTCAGCTGGCCTATTATAAGCTTCGTACTTATGATGCTATTTGTTGTACGCCCTTTATCGATTTGGATATCGACAATCGGCACAGAGTTAACAAAAGCAGAACGGGCGCTAGTTGGCTGGATTGCGCCGCGAGGTATTGTTGCATTAACGGTTTCAAGTTACTTTGCGACGGAGTTATTACAAGAAGGTTATAAAGATGCTTCTATATTAACGGCACTTACATTTGCACTCGTTATTACGACCGTTTGTGCTCATGGATTTTCAATTGGATTTTTAGCGAAAAGATTGGGATTGGCGAATACGGAGCCACCGGGAATTTTAATTTCAGGTGCGAGTACATTCTCATCTGCTTTTGCATTGCACTGTAAAGAGATGGGTATTCCGAGCTTAATTGTAGATGTATCAGAAGAGCATTTGCAATGTGCAAAGGGGAAAGGGCTTAATACATATAATGGACAAGTACTTTCTGAACAATTACAATTTGAAGTTGATATGAATCAGTACGAATACTTAATTGCAGTTACAGATACGGATTCTTATAATGTATTAGTCGCAAATACATACGTACCGCAGTTTGGACATCATAATACATTTTTACTTCCAATCCATGATGTGGAAAAGATTGAACAAGAACGCATTTCCCTTTCGAAAAAAGCTCATTTACTGTTTGGTCAAAATGAAATTTATGAAGAATTAAATAGAAAAATTGAAGATGGTTATACGTTTAAAACGATACAAGTTGCAGAAGAACAAAAGATTAATAAAGAAGAAATCGATTCAGAGGATTTAATACTATTTATTCGCCATAGAGATGGTAGTCTTACTTTTTCAACATTGTATAAATATATAGCTGTTATGCCAGGGGATGAGCTAGTTGTACTAGCAAAGCAATAATATGGTATAGTGAAACGAGGCTGTTTTTCAGTCTCGTTTTTTAAGTGCTTCCTATAGAGAAAGCATGCAAATGGAAAGGAAGTTTTTATATGCGATCAGAAGTAACTGTAAAAATAAAACCGAAATTTATAAAAGAAATTAAAAGTGGATATCCGCTTATTTTAAAAGATGCGATTCAAAATTTAAATGATGTTCAGGAAGAAGGAACAATCATTAAAGTGGTAGATGAGAAGAACCATTTTGTCGGAAAAGGTTATTATGGAAAACAAAATAAAGGATACGGCTGGATTTTAACGAGAAAAGAGAGTGAACAAATTAATCAATCTTTCTTTGAAAGTAAAATTAAATCTGCCTTACATAAACGAAAGCAATTTTATAAATCAAGTGATACGACAGCATTCCGCGCTCTAAACGGTGAAGGTGATGGGCTTGGAGGCTTAATCATCGATTATTATGATGGCTATTATGTAGTTAGTTGGTATAGCGAAGGGATTTATACTTTCAGAGATGAGATTATAGCAGCTCTTCAAAAAGTAGCAAATTTTAAAGGTATTTATGAGAAGAAGCGCTTTGATACGAAAGGGAAATACATTGAAGGCGATGATTTCGTAGCAGGAGAGCGCGGTGAGTTCCCGCTTATCGTAAAAGAGAATGGTGTGAATTTCGCTGTTTATTTAAATGACGGAGCGATGGTTGGGGTATTTTTAGATCAGCGTAACGTGCGAAAACAAATTCGTGATAAATATGCAAAGGGAAGAACCGTGTTAAATATGTTCTCTTATACAGGTGCCTTCTCTGTATTTGCAGCGCTTGGCGGAGCAAGCAAAACGACGAGTGTCGACCTTGCAAATCGTAGTTTAAGTAAAACGATTGAGCAGTTTAGTGTAAATGAAGTTGATTATGAAGCGCAAGATATCATTGTAGAAGATGTATTTCTTTACTTCAAATATGCAGCGAAGAAAAAAATGAAATTTGATATGGTCGTACTTGACCCTCCAAGCTTTGCGCGTTCAAAAAAATATACATTTAGTGCAGCGAAAGATTATAAAAACTTATTAAAAGAAACAATTGCCATTACAGAAAATAACGGGATTATCGTTGCTTCAACAAATTGTAGCGCATTCGATATGAAAAAGTTTAAAGGCTTTATCGATACAGCCTTTAAAGAAATGAATGGTAAATATAAAATATTAGAAGAACATTCTTTACCAGAAGATTTCCGTACCATTGATCAATTTAAAGAAGGAGACTATTTAAAAGTAGTTTTCATCGAGAAAATTAAAGGATAATAAAGAAAAAGGAGCTCGAGTTTACTTGAGCTCCTTTTCTTATTGAACGATATTTTGTACTCTACCGACTTGCCCGTCCTGCAATCGCACTTTAATGCCATGCGGATGAGAAGGGGAGTTCGTTAAAATATCTTTTACAATGCCACGTGTTAATTTGCCAGTTCGTTGATCTTGTTTTAATACAATATCAACTTCAAGGCCGGGTGCGATATTAGAACGTTTTTGTCCGTTCATTTATACACCTGTACGTCTACGTTGGTTGTTTGTCTTTTTCGTTTGTTGGTTTTGTAATTTTTTTGTTTCTTGGCTTTGGTTTTTGGCATTTTGACCATTACCGTTACCTTGCTTTTTCTTTGCAAGTTGTTCGCGCATTAAATCAGCTAAGCTTACTTTTTTGTTTTCTGACATGATAAGTCTCCTTTATATAAAGTTAATTATGAACTATCGTAGTAAATTTCATCATATCATTGTTAAGGAAGGAAGGGAAGTTGGTTTGAAAATTCATATATTTGTTTCAAGTCTGTAGTAGTTACGATACAATTGAATTGTTAACGTTTGTAAAAAGGGGATAGACATATGTCACATCATATATTATTAGTTGAAGATGATATCTCAATTCAAGAGATGGTGGAAAAGTATTTAATAAAAGAGGGCTTTCAAGTTACAATCGCGTCTGATGGAGAAGAGGGCGTGAACACATATTTAATAGGTTCATTTGATTTGATTATCCTAGACATTATGATGCCAAAGTTAGATGGCTTAGAGGTTGTGCGAATCATTCGAGAAAAAAGTGCTGTTCCGATTTTAATGATGTCGGCAAAAGATACAGATGTTGATAAAGCTGTCGGATTAGGGCTTGGAGCAGATGATTACATTTGTAAGCCATTTTCTATGATTGAATTAGCCGCGCGTGTAAAAGCAGGTATTCGCAGGTCTACGAAATATTCGGCTACAGAAACAACAGAAAAGACGATTCAAATTGGTGATTTAACGATTGATCCAATTAATTTTACTGTGGAAAAAAACAGGAAGCCTCTCAAACTTACTTTAAAAGAATTTGAGATTTTAAAACTGTTTGTAAAGAATCAAAATCGTGTATTTACAAAAGCACAAATATATACGCTAATTTGGAACGAAGAGTATTACGGTGACGATAACGTTATTAATGTTCATATGAGAAGATTGCGTGAGAAAATCGAAAGTGATCCATCTAATCCAGAATACATTAAAACGTTATGGGGCATCGGCTATAAGTTGGAAGTGATGTAATATGGTCAATTTGTTAATAGGTATTATTTTTATATTGTTATGTGTCATTTATATACAATATAAAATGAGGAAAAATAGTAGCAAAAATTTGCGATACACATATGAAAAGTTAGAAAGTATTGTTAATGAAAAAACAGGTGAGAAGTTACTTGTTATGACAGATGATCTAGAATTGCAAAAATTGTTAGTGGCAATTAATCAATTGTTAGATGCAAAACAGAAAACGAATGCAGATCATGCGAAAGTAGAAATTTCGATGAGAAAAATGCTTTCAAATATTTCACATGATTTGAAGACGCCACTAACAGTTATTCTTGGATATACAGAAATGTTAAATAAGGATAAAACGATAAATGAAGAAGAACAACAAATATTACTTGAGAAAGTGCATACGAAAACACTAGAAGTGATGGAACTAATTCATAAGTTTTTTGATTTAGCAAAATTAGAATCTGGTGACAAAGCAATCGAGATGACAAAAGTGAATATGAATGAAGTTTGTCGTGAGAAGATTTTATCTTTTTATGATTTAGTGACGTCGAAAGGTTTTCATGTTCATATTGATATACCAGAAAGAAATATATATGCACTTGGAAATGTAGAAGTATTAGGTAGGGTATTGAACAATTTTATATCAAATGCGATTACATATGGAGACGATGGAAAGACACTTGGTATGACGTTAAGAGATGATGAAACGAATGTGTATATAGACGTATGGGATACAGGAAAAGGAATTGATGAATCGCATATTGATAAAGTGTTCGAGCGTATGTACACACTTGAAGATTCAAGAAATAGATTGTACCAAGGGAGCGGTTTAGGGTTAACGATTACGAAAAGGCTTGTGGAAGCGATGGATGGAAAAATTCATCTTTCTAGTAAGCCGTATGAAAAAACAATTTTTACAGTTGCATTAAAAAAGATGCAGTTTTAGCTTGTAGAGAAGTAGATTCTACAAGCTTTTTTGCAGCGTAAGGAATTTGTAAGAAACGGGTAAGAAAAAAGAGATTTCCGTTGTCTATTATAGAAATATAAAGTAGTGCGAAAGGGGAAAGTGATATGACCTATATATTAAAAACGAATCAGTTAACGAAAGTGTTTAAAGGAAAAGAAGTTATTTCTAGCGTTAACATGCATGTGAAAAAAGGAGAGATATACGGTTTCTTAGGACCGAATGGTGCTGGTAAAACAACGATTATGAAAATGATTACAAATTTAATAAAACCGACGAGCGGTGAGATTGAAATTTTCGGTGAGAAGTTAACAGATACATCTTATGAAGTATTAAAGAGAATGGGGACGATTATTGAATATTCAATCTTTTATGATAAATTAACGGCGAAAGAAAACTTAGAATTACATTGTGAATATATGGGCTATTACGATAAAAATGAAATTGACCATGCTTTACATTTAGTGAAGCTGCAAGGTATAGATAATAAAAAAGTAAAAGATTTTTCATTAGGAATGAAACAACGACTCGGTATTGCAAGGGCAATCGTAACAAAGCCAGAATTACTCATTTTAGATGAACCAATTAACGGTTTAGATCCAATTGGTATTAAAGAATTAAGAGACTTATTTAAAATGCTCTGCAAAGAATATGGCATTACATTATTAGTCTCTAGTCATATTTTAGGTGAGATGGAGCTAATGGCGGATACAATTGGTGTAATTCAAAATGGAAAACTAATAAAAGAAGTTTCAATGAAGAGTATTAACGGAAAACAAACAGAGTACATTGAAATCACTGTTCCTGATGTGAAGCGTGCAGCTTATATTTTAGAAGATAAACTTGGCATAAAAAATTATAAAATAATGAGTGGAAATATGATTCGTGTGTATGATACAGAAGTGTCTCAGCAAGCCATTTCAAAAGCGCTTATTATGAACGATGTGGAAATTGAAAGTATTAATAAGAAACATAGTTCCTTAGAGGAATATTTCTTAAATGTAATGGATGGAGAGGGCATTCATGCTTAATGGATTGTTAGTGAATCTAGTAAGTGGATTGGTCGTAATGTTCATAAGCGGGATTTTATATTATAGGAAACCAGAGCGGAAATGGTTGTTAATTCTACTAATGATAGGAATGTTAAGCGTAGTTACTGCTGGAATTAGAATGTTAGCAGCATAAAGACAGTTATATAAAGAATGGAGGAGTGGTTTTGTATGCTTAGATTAATGAAGCTCGAATGGAAGAAACATCAATTATCTAGTTACTTTAAAAGTGTAGCAATTTGTATTATAGCAATTTTCGCTGTAGTAAGCCTTATGGCAGTGGGAATGAAAGCCGAGGAAGACGTGCTCTTCTCTGACTTCACACAGAACATGGCTTTAGTAAATATTTTTATTAGGGTAACATTCATTATTTTTAGTTCGGTCATTTTATCACGTTTAGTAATTGATGAGTATAAGAACAAAACGATACAACTATCATTTATGTATCCACTGCAAAGGAAAATGCTAATGAGTGCGAAACTAACAATTGTTTTCTGTTTTTGTTTTGTGAGCACGATTATCGCGACTTTCATTATTAGCTTGCTCGTATATTTTGTGAGTCCAATGATGGGACTGATTGAAACACCTGCTACGATAGGCGAAATAATAGCTATCGTTCCAGGTACTATTATAAGTGCATTTATGATATCTGGTATAAGTTTAATTCCTTTATTTTTTGGAATGAGAAAGAAATCGACACCGACAACGATTACTTCGGCAGTAATAATTGGTATGCTGATTAGTGGTAACGTTGGTGCTGGAAACGGTCAAGTAAGTATGTTTGATTTTATAGCTATCCCAATCGTGCTCTGTTTATTAGGAATTTTCATTAGTTATCTATCATTTCGTAAAATCGACAAGATCGATGTGGCGTGAAGTAAGCTTAAAACAAAAACGAACTGGGGTATGAATAATGAAAAAAATGATAGTAATTGCAATAGTATTCATTACAATTGCTAGTGTAGTTTTTGGTATTAAGGTATTTCAGGGGAAAGATTTTAAGAAAGAAAAGTCTTTTGAGATAAATAATATAAAAGAAATAGAAGTAGACAATGAAAACTGGGATATTGAATTTAAAAGTACAGATGCTAATAAAATAGTAATTTCCGCTCAAGGTGAACAAGTAGATAAAGAGATAGATCCCGTCAAAATAGAAAATGACGAAAATAAAATTGTGATTAAGCAAAAACAAAAGGCAGCCAAATTTTTTAATGGTTTTACGTTTAGAAAGAAAAATAGTATATGTATAGCTATTCCGAAGAAAGAGATAGATAAAATTGTAGTAAATAATAAATCGGGTGATGTGAAAATAAGAGATCTAGTAGTGAAAAGTATCATGACGAAAGGCAAATCTGGGGATGGAATGATTGTAGGACTATCAGCCGAGAAAGGTGAATTTATATCGCAAAGTGGAGAGTTAGTTGTAAAAGATAGTTCAGTACAAGAATTAAATATAAAGTCTACGACTGGTGATAACTATATAACAAATGTAAGTAACTCAAATATGAACATCACTTCAACATCTGGGGAAGTATTGCTGAAAGATATGACAGAAGGAAAATCATTATTTATAGAAACAAAATCAGGGGATATTGGCGTACGATATAAAGGGGTTCCGACTTCTTTACAACTTACGGCTAAAAGTAATTTGACTGACGTAATAGTGGATTTAAAAGGACTTAAGAAAGATAAAAATACAGAAAAAATAAAAGTAGGAACGATTGGTGATGCAAAAAATGAAGCGAAGATTTTAAGTGAAACAGGAGTCATTTATATTGATTAAATCTTATGAGGAAGGAGGACACTATCATGCTACATTTAATGAAGCTAGAATTGAAAAAGTTTAAGCTTGGTTGGTACGTGAAGAGAGCAATTATTGCAAATATTGTTATACTGGCATTAATGATCTTTGTGAGCATCATCGCTCAAGTAGAAGGTGATGCAGAAATAAGGAATCCAGAGACGATATTGTTAATGGCTAGCACAATAGTAAGAGCAACATTTATTATTTTTGGTAGTGTATTAATCGCAAGGTTAATAATTGGCGAATATAAAAATAAAACAATACTACTTATGTTTTCTTATCCTATTAACCGAAAGAAAATGATGGCTAGTAAGTTGGCTATTACAGCGATAGTAACATTTATAACAGTTATTGTATCTAACATTTTAGTAGTAGGAATTTTCTTTGGGATAGATAGTTATTTTTCAATTCTTCCTAATTCATTCACAGTAGATCAATTGGTGCAAGAAGGAATAAAACTGGTTCCTTTAGCCATTGCAACTGCGGGAATGAGTTTAATCCCTCTATATTTCGGAATGCATAAACGTTCCGTGCCAACTACAATTGTTTCATCTCTTATCGTTGTCTCAATTGCAATGAATAGCAACCCAGAGTTTCCCACAGCAACTTTTCTTCCCCTTCAACTAGCATTGGCAGCAATTGGAGTTGCCATTGCATATTACGGAATTAAAAATATAGAGAAGGAAGATATAACTGTATGATAAGAATACGTAAAATAGTTTCACATGAAACAAGTTACAGAAAAAGACAAGATGTGTAAACACCTTGTCTTTTTCTGCTGTTACATTTTAGGAGCTTCCATTCCAGCGGCAGCCCATTCTTCTTTTGCAGGGCCATATACGCCAGGGACTGTTAAGCCAGCTTGCCTCATTAATACCGTCATTTGTCCGCGGTGGTGATTTTGATGATTAATAAGTGTCATTAAAAATATAGAATTTGGCATAGGACGACCAAAGAAGTCATTAATAGTTGCTAAATCTTTATCAGCCCATTTACTTTGAAGTGCTTCAACAAAAGCTGTATTCACTTTACGATATCCATCTGCAATTGTTTTTGCTGAAGTTGGAACAGGATAATCTTTCGTTTCTCCTTCAAACTTAAGCCCAGTACCAGATAGTATAACAGGAATTGCCGTCACGATATGCCAAGCAACTCTGCCTAACGTCCAATGCTCAGGTGCAATTTCTTGTGATAAAGATGCATCGGTTAATGAATCAAGCATTTTCTGAGTAGACGCAGCCTCGTATGTCCATGATTGCAAGAAGCCTTCAATTGTTTGGTACATTATTGTTATCCCCCCTATTTATGTTCATACATTAAATTCGAGAGAAGTGATGCATTCCCTTTTAATAGAAAAGCTTTCGTTAAATATTGCTACATTATAAAAATAATTAGAAAATATTTATAAAAGTGTCAGAAAAACGATCTTTTTATTCGTATATGTAATGAATAGAGAAATGGAAGTGAATTTCTGTATATAAAGTATAAAAATGATAAGGAATACGTATTGTTAGGGAATGCTGATGATTACAGAGGGCTATTTCAAATAATAGGTGGATTGAAAGTAGCGAACGGAATAGAACT
Source organism: Bacillus cereus group sp. Bc031 (assembly GCF_027716265.1). Lineage (NCBI taxonomy): Bacteria > Bacillati > Bacillota > Bacilli > Caryophanales > Bacillaceae > Bacillus > Bacillus cereus group sp. Bc031. The sequence goes on along the minus strand of NZ_JAQFUL010000079.1, from coordinate 7,311 downwards.
AAAATTACAAGATAAGGAATTAAAGAGAAAGTTAACTTTAAAACGAAGTGTGTTCAATATAATCATGTATTCACTTGTTATATATTTTATGTACAAAGCTTATATTAATTTTATCCCGCATTAACGGGCAGTAAAACTCCCGTCTCAAAACTCGGCTAGATTGAAGAATTTAGATGGAAGTCAGGTTGCCTGTAAAAGTCTAATTATAGTTTCACTCTATGCCATAATAGAAAAACCAGCTTCATATATGAAGCTGGTTTTTAATTAACCTTCTTTTCACTCTTCCTCATCAAACATGAGAAATAAGGTGCTCCAATTACAGCAACGACAAGGCTGGTAGGGATTTCTTTCGGATATGCAATCGTCCCAATACAAAGTGAAATGTGTATAGTTAATAATCTGTGGAGATGAGGCGAAAGTACAAGCAAAAGGAGAGCAAATTGCATGTAATAATTACTAGAATCTATGGAATGTATCTGTGTTTATCCTATTAAGTAAATTATTTCTTTGTTAGTTAGATAGGTGTTTTTTAACTAGATGATTTTACTTAAAAGATCGAAGTAAAGGAAGTGATCAACATGTCTTCATGGAGAAATAATATAAATGGATATTGTAGTTGTAATAATCAAAATGGTGTACATGTTGATTCGTGTTGTTTTAGTTGCGATGGGACAGTGCCTAAGCTAGGCCCAACCGGTCCGACGGGAGCAACAGGAGCAACAGGAGCAACGGGAGCAACGGGAGCGACAGGAATAACAGGAGCAACAGGAATAACAGGAGCAACGGGAGCAACGGGAGCGACAGGAATAACAGGAGCAACAGGAATAACAGGAGCAACGGGAGCGACAGGAATAACAGGAGCAATAGGAATAACAGGAGCAACGGGAGCGACAGGAATAACGGGAGCAACGGGAGCAACGGGAGCAACAGGTCCAACGGGAGCGACAGGAGCGACAGGAGCAACGGGAGCAACAGGCCCAACCGGAGTGACAGGAATAACGGGAGCAACAGGTCCAACAGGCTCAACGGGGGCAACCGGAGCTACAGGTACAAGTATCACGGCGACGTATGCATTTGCAAATAATACGTCGGGAACAGCGATATCGGTACTTCTAGGTGGAACGAATGTCCCGCTTCCGAATAATCAAAACATCGGTCCTGGTATTACGGTTTCCGGGGGAAATACAGTATTTACGGTTGCAAATGCTGGGAATTATTATATTTCATATACGATTAATATAACGGCTTCATTATTAGTCAGTTCTCGTATTACAATTAATGGAGCACCACTTGCTGGAACGATCAATTCTCCTGCGTTAGCAACTACATCATTTAGCGCAACAATTATTACAACTCTTGCAGCAGGAGATGCTATTAGTTTGCAACTATTTGGTTTGTTAGCTGTTGCAACATTATCAACAACTACACCAGGAGCTGTGTTAACGATAATAAGATTAAGCTAAATAATAACTCTCTTATTTTTTTATAGATTAGGAGAGTTTGTACATATAATAAGAAGTTAATGGAGTGAAGCATAGTTATATAAAAGTCAGAATATTATGATTGTAACGTTATGGTGACTATAATATAATGAAAACAACCTCATGAATGAACATTCATTTATTTTTATGTATTTGAAGGGGGAATGAAGGTGGAAAAACCATGGTTGAAAAATTATCCAGAGGAAATTCCAAGTACAATTTCTTATGATATTCAGCCGCTTCATAAATATGTAGAACAGATGGCTTCTCGCTACTCAGAAAAGAAAGCGCTTCACTTTTTAGGGAAGGATATTACATTTTCAGACTTTCATGATAAAGTGAAGAGATTTGCAAATTATCTTCAAAAGCTCGGTGTGGAAAAGGGTGATCGAGTTGCCATTATGTTGCCGAATTGTCCGCAAGCTGTAATCGGTTATTACGGTACATTACTTGCGGGAGGTATCGTAGTCCAAACAAATCCATTATATACAGAAAGAGAATTAGAATATCAACTTCATGACTCGGGAGCAAAAGTCATTCTTTGCCTCGATTTAGTGTTCCCAAGAGTAACGAATGTTCAATCTGCTACAAAAATTGAGCATATTATCGTAACTCGTATTGCGGACTTTTTGCCCTTCCCTAAAAATCTATTGTATCCATTTGTGCAGAAAAAACAGTCAAATTTAGTTGTGAAAGTATCAGAGAGTGAAACGATTCACCTTTGGAACTCAGTAGAAAAAGAAGTGAATACGGATGTTGAGGTGCCTTGTGATCCTGAAAATGATTTAGCTCTTTTACAGTACACAGGAGGAACAACTGGATTTCCGAAAGGCGTTATGTTAACACATAAAAACCTCGTTTCTAACACTTTGATGGGAGTTCAATGGTTATATAATTGCAAAGAAGGAGAAGAAGTCGTTCTTGGGGTTCTTCCATTTTTCCACGTGTATGGCATGACGGCTGTCATGAATTTAAGTATTATGCAAGGATACAAAATGGTTCTTATTCCAAAATTTGATATGAAAATGGTTTTTGAAGCGATTAAGAAGCATAAAGTGACATTGTTCCCAGGGGCACCAACTATTTATATCGCTCTTTTAAATAGCCCGCTTTTAAAAGAATACGATATTTCGTCTATTCGTGCTTGTATTAGTGGATCAGCACCACTGCCAGTAGAAGTACAGGAAAAGTTCGAAACAGTTACAGGGGGTAAACTCGTAGAGGGATATGGTTTAACAGAATCATCTCCAGTTACACATAGTAATTTTTTATGGGAAAAGCGAGTGCCAGGTAGCATTGGAGTTCCGTGGCCAGATACAGAAGCAATGATTATGTCGCTTGAAACTGGTGAGGCATTACCACCGGGAGAAATCGGTGAAATTGTAGTAAAAGGCCCTCAAATTATGAAAGGATATTGGAATAAGCCAGAAGAAACAGCAGCTGTACTGCAAGATGGGTGGCTCCATACAGGGGACGTTGGCTACATGGATGAAGATGGCTTTTTCTATGTGAAAGATCGTAAGAAAGATATGATTGTTGCGAGTGGATTTAATGTGTATCCTCGTGAAGTAGAAGAAGTATTATATGAGCATGAAAAAGTGCAAGAAGTAGTGACGATTGGAGTTCCCGATCCGTATAGGGGAGAGACAGTTAAAGCGTTTGTTGTGTTAAAAGAAGGTACAGAGTGTTCTGAGGAAGAATTAAATCAGTTTGCTCGTAAATATTTAGCGGCCTATAAAGTTCCGAAAGTATATGAGTTTAGAGATGAACTGCCGAAAACGACAGTTGGGAAAATTTTGCGCCGTGTCCTAATTGAGGAAGAGAAAAGAAAGAATGAGGATGAGCAAACGGGCTAAGGCCCTTTCTTTTTGAAAAAATGGGATTGACACTTTTCTAAATAGTCAGTATTATAAGAATATGAATGACTATTCATTCAGTCATCTTCTTGAAGGGGACAGTAAAGTGAAGAAAAATAGACCGAAATACAATCAAATTATTGATGCGGCAGTCATTGTGATTGCGGAGAATGGGTACCACCAAGCGCAAGTTTCTAAAATAGCAAAGCAAGCTGGGGTAGCTGATGGCACGATTTATTTATATTTTAAAAATAAAGAAGATATATTAATATCCTTATTCCAAGAGAAGATGGGAGAATTTGTCGAAACAATTCGTCAAAAAACAGCAGGAATTGAAAGCGCTGTATCGAAGTTATTCATGTTGGTAGAAACGCACTTCTTGCTGTTGTCGCAAAATGATCCTCTTGCTATCGTTACGCAATTAGAGCTAAGACAGTCCAATCAAGACTTACGCCTGAAAATAAATGAAGTATTAAAAGGCTACTTACAAGTTATTGATGAGATTTTAGAGACTGGTATAAAGCAAGGTGAATTCCAAGCGGATTTAAATGTTCGCGTGGCAAGACAAATGATCTTTGGAACAGTAGATGAAGTTGTGACCAATTGGGTAATGAGCGATCATAAGTATGATCTGGTCGCACTTTCAAAATCGGTACATGGGCTACTTATTGCAGCTTGTGGTTATCGTCAATAATGGGAGGGATCATGTTGAAATTCCTATCTGTAAGAGTTGAAGATCATATCGCGGTGGCTACGTTAAATCATGCGCCAGCTAACGCGATGTCTTCACAAGTTATGCATGACGTTACTGAATTAATTGATCAAGTGGAGAAGGATGATAACATTCGTGTTGTTGTTATTCACGGTGAAGGGCGCTTCTTCTCGGCGGGAGCAGATATTAAAGAATTTACATCTGTTACTGAAGCGAAGCAAGCGACTGAATTAGCGCAGCTTGGACAAGTTACGTTTGAGCGCGTTGAAAAATGTTCAAAACCAGTTATCGCGGCAATTCATGGAGCGGCACTTGGCGGCGGCCTTGAGTTTGCTATGTCTTGCCACATGCGCTTTGCAACTGAAAGTGCAAAACTTGGTTTACCTGAATTAACACTTGGATTAATTCCTGGATTTGCAGGTACACAGCGATTACCACGTTATGTTGGGAAAGCGAAAGCTTGTGAAATGATGTTAACAAGTACACCGATTACTGGTGCAGAAGCATTAAAATGGGGACTAGTTAACGGAGTTTTTGCTGAAGAAACATTTTTAGATGATACGCTTAAAGTTGCAAAACAGATTGCTGGAAAAAGCCCAGCGACGACTCGTGCTGTACTAGAGTTATTGCAAACGACGAAATCGTCTCATTATTATGAAGGTGTACAACGCGAAGCTCAAATCTTTGGTGAAGTATTTACGAGTGAAGATGGAAGAGAAGGTGTAGCGGCGTTTTTAGAAAAACGTAAGCCTTCATTTAGCGGCAGGTAGTTCAATTATTTTTTTAATATAAATTAACAGAAAATTAAAATTGATAGAATCTTTCTGAAAAACAAGGGGGTAAATGGAATGAACATCTACGTACTCATGAAACGAACATTTGATACAGAAGAAAAAATCGTAATTAAAAACGGTGCAATTTACGATGGCGAAGCGGAATTCATCATCAACCCTTACGATGAATATGCAATTGAAGAAGCAATTCAAGTAAGAGACGCACAAGGTGGAGAAGTTACTGTCGTAACAGTTGGTGGCGAAGATAGTGAGAAAGAACTTCGTACGGCGTTAGCGATGGGCTGCGATAAAGCGGTATTAATTAATATTGAAGATGATGTAGAAAATGGTGACCAGTTCACGACAGCAAAAGTGCTTGCTGAATATTTAAAAGATAAAGATGCAGATTTAATTTTAGGCGGAAACGTTGCAATTGATGGTGCATCTGGACAAGTTGGTCCGCGTGTAGCTGAAGCGTTAAATATTCCGTACGTAACGACAATTACAAAACTTGAAATTGACGGTACAAACGTGAAGATTGAGCGCGATGTTGAAGGTGATACAGAAGTGATTGAAACTTCATTACCAGTTTTAGTAACAGCACAGCAAGGTTTAAATGAACCTCGTTATCCATCGCTTCCAGGTATTATGAAAGCGAAGAAAAAGCCACTAGAAGAATTAGAATTAGATGATTTAGATTTAGAAGAAGATGATGTGGAAGCAAAGACAAAAACAATTGAAATCTATTTGCCTCCTAAGAAAGATGCAGGAAAAGTGTTACAAGGCGAGCTGCAAGATCAAGTAAAAGAACTTGTATCGTTGCTCCATACAGAAGCGAAAGTAATCTAATAAAATACGAAATTATATATGCAGGAGGGAAAATCTATGGCTCGTAAAGTATTAGTAATGGGTGAAGTTCGTGATGGATCGCTACGTAACGTTTCGTTTGAAGCGGTAGCAGCAGCAAAAACAATTGCAGAAGGCGGTGAAGTAGTAGGTCTTCTAGTTGGAGACAGCGTTGCTTCTTTTGCAAATGAATTGATTCATTACGGTGCAGATCGCGTTGTGACAGTTGAAAATGATAAATTAAAATCATATACATCTGATGGCTATGCACAAGCATTTTTAGCTGTATATGCTGAAGAAAATCCAGAAGGTATTGTATTTGGACATACAGCACTTGGGAAAGATTTATCACCAAAATTAGCAGCGAAGCTTGAGGCTGGTCTAGTTTCTGACGTAACTGCTTTAGAAGTTGAAGGTGGAAATGTTATCTTTACTCGTCCAATTTACTCTGGTAAAGCGTTTGAGAAGAAGATTGTAACAGACGGCATCTTATTTGCGACAGTGCGTCCAAATAACATCGCAACGCTTGAAAAAGATGAGTCTCGCAGTGGTGACGTGTCTTCTATTACAGTAGATGTGAAAGACTTACGTACAATCATTCAAGATGTCGTCCGTAAGACGGCAGAAGGCGTTGATCTTTCTGAAGCAAAAGTGATTATCGCTGGCGGACGCGGTGTGAAGAGTGAAGAAGGGTTCAAGCCATTAAAAGAGTTAGCTGACGTATTAGGCGGCGCTGTTGGAGCATCTCGTGGTGCTTGTGACGCTGAGTATTGCGATTACTCATTACAAATTGGTCAAACTGGTAAAGTTGTTACGCCAGACCTATACATTGCATGCGGTATTTCTGGAGCGATTCAGCATTTAGCTGGTATGTCTAACTCAAAAATAATCGTTGCGATTAATAAAGACCCAGAAGCAAGTATCTTCAAAGTAGCTGACTACGGTATTGTTGGCGATCTATTTGAAGTGGTACCTCTTTTAACAGAAGAGTTTAAAAAGTTAAAAGTACATTCATGATTTGAGTACCCTTGAGTTCCAAGTGAAGTACCCCTATATATAGAAAAAGGTGAGAGATCCCCTGTCTCTCATCTTTTTAGTATTTAATCCGTATTTTTATATAGTATAAAGGAACACTTTTTTGTTACAATACATAACGATACATATTATTCGCCACGTATATAAGTTAATGATATACTCTTGGTAGAATATACTTGAAGGAGGAAATAAAATGGCAATTGTAAACGCAAATGACCAAAGCTTCGCAGCAGAAACTAGCGAAGGTGTTGTATTATTAGATTTCTGGGCACCTTGGTGTGGACCTTGTAAAATGATCGCTCCTGTATTAGAGGAAATTGATGCAGAACTAGGCGAAAAAGTAAAAGTAGTAAAAGTAGACGTGGATGAAAATCAAGAAACTGCTCGTCAATTCGAAGTAATGAGCATTCCAGCTCTTTTCGTATTAAAAGACGGTAAAGTAGTTGATCAAGCGTTAGGTTACAAACCGAAAGAAGCGTTAGTAGAATTAGTTTCTAAACACTTCTAAAATAAAAAGGCTACCATTTGGTACATAGCCATCAAGTTAAGAAAATGAATAAAATTTAACTAAATGGGTCATCCTTCCATGCATACCGCATGGAAGGATG
>NZ_JAQFUL010000078.1:0-23466 GCF_027716265.1 Bacillus cereus group sp. Bc031 | reverse complement strand
CCCAAACAACGATTTAGCCGTTCATAATGGGGAATTTCATTTCGTTGAAATTGGGGAAATTTGAATCGTTGTTGACAGAAACAATTATAAATGTATAAAGAAAGTCAGGCTTATGAATTAATTTAATAAAACCGTCTCTTTAATGTTTATTAAAGAGACGGTTTTATTGTTTTACTATTGAAAAAAGGATTCAAAAACATATGTAAATTTAACTTATATAAAACAATATGAACAACTATTACGTATTTAAAAAACATTTTTTTGTATTTCATCCTTCGTTTTCTGTAACTGATTCCATGTTTTTGACGCCCTGCCTTGTAAGTGCTTACATAACTGAAAACATCTTATACAATGAAGGTGTTAAATCAAAAGAGATGACCAAAATGAACATAAAAAAACAAGACTTAGCGAAAAGCATTGAAATAGAAAGAGGAGGCGGAAAGGTATGAAAAAATCAAAGGTTAATCCATGGCTTGTTGTCCTTGGTACAGTAATAGTTCAAATGGGACTTGGAACGATATATACATGGAGTTTATTCAATCAGCCTTTAGTTAGTAAATACGGTTGGAGTCTTAACGCGGTTGCGATAACTTTCTCAATTACTAGTCTTTCCTTAGCATTTTCAACTTTATTTGCAAGTAAATTGCAAGAAAAATGGGGACTTCGTAAACTTATTATGATAGCTGGACTAGCATTAGGACTAGGATTAGTACTTAGTTCACAAGCTTCTTCGTTAATATTGCTTTATATACTAGCAGGAGTTGTTGTAGGTTACGCAGATGGTACAGCTTATATTACTTCACTATCTAATTTAATTAAGTGGTTCCCTGAACGTAAAGGTTTAATCTCTGGTATATCTGTAGCTGCATATGGTACAGGTAGCTTAATTTTCAAATATATAAATGCAAAGTTAATCGATTCCGTTGGTGTATCGCAAGCGTTTATATATTGGGGTTTAATTGTTACAGCTATGATTGTCCTTGGAGCTTGTTTAATCCATCAAGCTGCTGATCAAGGTGCAGTTCAGGAAACAAACACTCATGAATATACAATGAAAGAAATGTTAGGCACAAAACAAGTATACTTATTATTCATCATGTTATTTACATCATGTATGAGTGGCTTATACTTAATTGGTATGGTAAAAGACATTGGTGTTCAACTTGTAGGGCTTAGTGCAGCGACAGCAGCTAATGCGGTGGCTATGGTTGCAATATTTAACACATTAGGTCGTATTATTCTAGGACCGTTATCAGATAAAATTGGTCGTTTAAAAATCGTTACGGGTACTTTTGTGGTTATGGCGAGTTCGGTATTAGTTCTAAGTTTCGTAGATTTGAATTACGGTATCTACTTCGTATGTGTAGCAAGTGTAGCGTTTTGTTTTGGTGGAAATATTACTATTTTCCCAGCTATTGTTGGTGATTTCTTCGGTATGAAAAACCATAGTAAGAATTACGGAATTGTGTATCAAGGATTTGGATTTGGAGCGCTTGCAGGTTCCTTTATCGGTGCACTTCTAGGTGGATTCAAACCAACCTTTATGGTGATTGGCGTACTATGTGTCGTGTCATTCATTATCGCAATTTTAATTCGAGCACCTAAACAGAAAAAAGAACAAGAAGAAGCGTATCGCAGCGTAGCATAAGTATATAAATCTTCTATAACACTATAGTTACGAAAAAGCATCCTGTTAAATAGGGTGCTTTTTTGAGTTATTTTAACAAGGTTAAATTACTTTTTATTTTTTTTGATATAAAAGTGAGTGAAATATCCGTTTGGATTATATTGGAATATAATAAATCGATGCATCGTATTCGAAATATGTATTAAATCTTAAATAATAAAGAAAATATGAATTGATGTTTGCAAGATATATTTTCAGACAAATATTGAGAAAATAAATGCTCGACTTTTTGTTAAGGCTTTGTAACTGAAGAGACCTTCAGTTTATCATCTTCAATTTTTACAAAGAGGAGTAAGAATTAAAGTATTAATGTAAGTGTTTATTAATACTTTTAGATGTAATTGTATTGAAAAGCACTAAAGTTTTTATCTGAAAAATAAAAATAGGTTGACAAGTTTATTGAGAAAGATTATCATTTCGGTGTAAGAACATTAAATGAAAAACATTATCAATGAATAATATTTTAATGAAAAGTACACTTGACCAATTAGTTTAGTAAGTGTATTATTTTTTACATCGATAATGATAATCATTATCATTATTTATTTAATTAGATTGATTTTTAAATGAAAGGATAGAGGAAATGAACTTAGGGGAATTTGATGGGAAAACTGTTTTAGTAACAGGTGCAGCTCAAGGTATAGGTAGTGTTGTTGCTAAAATGTTTTTAGAAAGAGGAGCTACAGTTATTGCGGTTGATCAAAATGAAGAGGGATTAAACGAACTCTTAAATGAAATACATTTGAAAACGTTTTGCTTAGATGTGAGTGATAGTACCGCAGTTGAACAGATGGTAAATGATATTGAAAATGAAATAGCTCCAATAGATATATTAGTAAATGTTGCAGGGGTTTTACGTATGGGAGCGATTCACTCGTTAAGTGATGAAGATTGGAATAAAACGTTTTCTGTAAATTCTACAGGAGTTTTCTATATGTCCCGAGCAGTAAGTAAACATATGATGCAAAGAAAGTCAGGGGCAATTGTTACAGTTGGTTCAAATGCAGCAAATACGCCGAGAATGGAGATGGCTGCATATGCTGCATCAAAAGCTGCTACGACGATGTTTATGAAATGTTTAGGATTAGAACTTGCAGCGTATAACATTCGCTGTAACGTAGTTTCTCCAGGTTCTACTGAAACTGAAATGCAAAGGTTACTATGGGCTGATGAGAATGGAGAAAAAAATATAATTGCTGGTTCTCAAAGTACATATAGACTCGGTATACCGTTACAAAAAATTGCACAGCCTTCAGAAATTGCTGAAGCAGTATTGTTTTTAGCTTCAGATAAAGCTAGTCATATTACAATGCATAATTTATGTGTTGATGGCGGAGCTACATTAGGCGTTTAATAAAAAATTCAGGGGGTTACTATACAATGAAGGAATTTACGGCTGTAAAGGAACTGTCAGAAAAATTACTAGAAGATTATAAGACTGAATCTTCATTCTTTTTCGCTTCACCAACTCGAACGATATTAGCAGAAGGAGAGTTTACTACAGTAAAGCATCATGAAATTGAAAGTTTCCCAGAACTTGTACAAGCAGTATTATGTAATGCAAAACAAGCCGGAAATCTGAATCCTATCGTTGTCGGTGCTTTGCCATTTGATCGTAGAAAAGAAGTCCAACTTATCGTACCAGAATATAGTAGGACTTCTGAACGATTACAATTGGATACAACAAATCAGCTTGAAACAAATGAGAACTTAACATTCGAAATGACGCCTGTACCAGCGCCTGAAGTGTATATGAATGGTGTGAAGCAAGGAATTGCAAAAATAAAGGGCGGGGATTTAAAAAAAATCGTTCTATCCAGATCGTTAGATGTTAATTCTTCCGAAAAGATTGATAAGCAAAAACTTCTTCGAGAATTAGCAGCGCATAATAAGCATGGATATACATTTGCTGTGAATGTATCGAAAGATGAAAATGAGAGTAGTAAGACGTTAATTGGAGCGAGCCCTGAATTACTCGTCTCACGTAATGGTATGCAAGTTATTTCTAATCCGTTAGCTGGTTCAAGGCCACGTAGTGAGGATTCAGCTGAAGATAAGAGAAGAGCAGAGGAATTACTTTCTTCTCCAAAAGATTTACATGAACATGCGGTAGTAGTAGAAGCAGTTGCTGCAGCGCTTCGTCCGTACTGTCATACATTACATGTTCCGGAAAAGCCATCCGTTATTCATAGTGAAGCGATGTGGCATTTATCTACTGAAGTGAAAGGTGAACTAAAGGATCCGAATACTACTTCTTTGGAATTAGCAATTGCTCTTCATCCGACGCCAGCAGTTTGCGGCACACCGATGGAAGAAGCGAGAGAGGCGATTCAAAAAATTGAGCCATTTGACCGTGAATTCTTTACAGGAATGCTAGGGTGGAGTGATTTAAATGGAGACGGTGAATGGATTGTTACAATTCGTTGTGCTGAAGTACAAGAAAATACACTCCGTTTATATGCAGGAGCGGGCGTTGTTGCTGAGTCAAAACCAGAAGATGAATTAGCAGAAACATCAGCTAAGTTCCAAACAATGTTGAAAGCATTAGGATTAAATGATAGTTCACTTAATGAAAAGTAGGGGGCAGAAAGAATGCTAACAGGTTATACAAAATGGCCAAAAGAATTTGCTGATCGTTATCGAGAGGAAGGGTGTTGGCTTGGGGAAACATTTGGCGGGATGTTAAGAGAGCGAGCTGAAAAATATGGCGATCAAATTGCAGTTGTAAGTGGTAATACGCATATTACGTATAGTGAGTTTGATAAAAAAGTAGATCGATTAGCTTCAGGGCTACTGAATTTAGGAATAAAGCAAGAGGATCGAGTTGTAATCCAGCTACCTAACGTTATTGAGTTTTTCGAAGTATGTTTTGCGCTATTTCGAATTGGGGCACTTCCTGTTTTTGCATTACCTTCACATCGAAGCAGTGAAATTAGTTATTTTTGTGAGTTTGGTGAGGCGGGTGCTTACGTTATTTCAGATAAAGCTCTCGGTTTTGATTATCGAAAACTAGCAAGAGAAGTGAAAGAGAAAGTGCCAACTTTACAACATGTAATTGTAGTGGGAGAAGAAGAAGAATTTGTGAACATAAGTGATTTATATATAGATCCCGTTCCATTACCAGAAGTTCAGCCAAGTGATGTTGCGTTTCTCCAATTATCAGGGGGGACAACAGGACTTTCTAAATTAATTCCTCGAACGCATGATGATTATATTTATAGTTTACGTGTTAGCGCTGAAATTTGTAATTTAAGTGCAAAGAGTGTCTATATGGCCGTTCTTCCAGTAGCACATAATTACCCGATGAGCTCTCCTGGTACATTTGGAACTTTCTATGCGGGTGGAAAAGTAGTGCTGGCAACTGGAGGTAGTCCAGATGAGGCATTTGCACTTATTGAAAAAGAAAAAGTTACGATTACTGCTCTCGTACCACCATTAGCAATGATATGGCTTGATGCTGCATCTTCACGTAATAACGATTTATCGAGTCTAGAAGTGATTCAAGTAGGTGGCGCGAAATTTAGTGCTGAAGTTGCAAAACGTATACGCCCTACATTTGGATGTACATTACAGCAAGTATTCGGTATGGCGGAAGGATTAGTGAACTATACAAGATTAGATGATCCGGAAGAAATTATTATTTATACACAAGGTAGACCAATGTCTGCACTCGATGAAGTACGAGTTGTTGATGAAAATGACAACGATGTAAAACCTGGCGAAGTAGGTAGTTTATTAACAAGAGGGCCATATACAATTCGTGGTTATTATAAAGCAGAAGAGCATAATGCACAATCGTTTACAAAGGATGGATTTTATCGCACAGGAGATCTTGTGAAAGTAAATGAACAAGGTTACATCATTGTAGAAGGAAGAGATAAAGATCAAATTAATCGTGGTGGTGAGAAAGTTGCCGCGGAAGAAGTTGAAAATCATCTATTAGCACATGTTGCAGTACATGATGTAGCGATTGTATCTATGCCTGACGATTATTTAGGAGAACGTACTTGTGCATTTGTTATAGCTCGCGGACAAGCTCCGGCAGTAAGTGAATTAAAAAAATTTTTAAGAGAGCGTGGTATAGCAGCTTATAAGATTCCAGATCGAATTGAATTTATTGAATCATTCCCGCAAACAGGCGTTGGAAAGGTAAGCAAAAAAGAACTACGTAAAGTCATTGCTGAAAAACTTATTACAGTAAAACAATAATAAAAACCGGAAGGAAGTGATTAGATGGCTATCCCATCTATTTCAGTATATAAAATGCCAATTGAATCAGAACTACCAAAAAATAAAGTGGATTGGAAACCAGATCCGAAACGTGCGGTTCTTCTAATCCATGACATGCAAGAATATTTTCTTGATGCATATAGCGATAAAGAGTCACCGAAAGTAGAACTCATTTCAAATATTAAGGTGATAAGAGAAAAATGTAAGGAACTTGGTATACCAGTTGTTTATACAGCGCAACCGGGTGGACAAACACTAGAACAACGAGGGTTATTACAAGATTTTTGGGGGGACGGTATTCCTGCTGGACCAGATAAAAAGAAAATTGTCGATGAACTTACTCCTGATGAGGATGATATATTCTTAACAAAATGGAGATATAGTGCATTTAAAAAGACAAATCTATTAGAAATTTTAAATGAACAAGGAAGAGATCAACTCATTATTTGCGGTATTTATGCGCATATTGGCTGCCTTTTAACAGCTTGTGAAGCATTTATGGATGGAATTCAGCCGTTCTTTGTAGGGGATGCAGTTGCTGATTTTTCACTAGAACATCATAAACAAGCGTTGGAGTATGCGTCAAATAGATGTGCAGTAACGACATCAACTAATAGTTTGTTAACAGAGTTACAAGGTTTAAAAGATGATGATGAAATCACTTTACAAAAAGTACATGAACTAGTTGCACAATTACTTCGTGAACCAGTAGAGAGTGTTGGGACTGATGAAGATTTATTAAATAGAGGACTTGATTCGGTCAGAATTATGAGTTTAGTAGAGAAGTGGCGTCGCGAAGGAAAGGAGATTACTTTTGCGGATTTAGCAGAGAACCCAACAGTTGTTGATTGGCATCGCTTATTATCTCTGCAAACAGAACGTGTACTTTAATATAGACTACATAATAAAGGGGTAGTGAAGAATGCCTAATAGTCAAAAGGTTCGTCATTCGTTATCATCTGCGCAGTCTGGTATGTGGTTTGCGCAAAAATTAGATCCACTTAATTCAATTTATAATACTGGGGAATATGTAGAAATAAACGGAAATATTCATCAAGACATTTTTGAATTAGCTGTACGTAAAGTTGTAATGGAAGCAGAAGCACTTCATGTTCGCTTCGAAGAGGATGAAATTGGCCCATGGCAAGTTATTGAAGAATCACAGTTTCATATGCATTTTATTGACGTTCGTAAAGAAGAAAATCCTGAAGAGGCTGCTAAAGCATGGATGAAAAATGATTTATCTATGCCAGTCGATTTGAAAAAAGATACTTTATTTACTGAAGCACTTATTCAAGTTGAAAATAATCGTTTCTTTTGGTATCAGCGCATCCATCACATTGTGATGGATGGCTATGGATTTTCACTTCTTAGCCAAAAGGTAGCGAATGAGTATACATCACTTATAGAAGAAACAAACAAGAATGAAAAGACATTTGGTTCTCTTGCAAAAGTTGTGCAAGAAGATATGGAGTATCGTGAGTCTAAACAATTTCAGGAAGATCGTGCTTTTTGGTTAGAAAAATTTGCGGATGAACCAGACGTTGTAAGTTTGGCAGAACGAGCACCGAGAACATCAAATGGATTTTTACGCGAAACAGCTTGTTTATCTAGTTCTAGTACAAAAACTTTACTAGAAGATATCAATATTTCGTTAACAAGTTGGCCGGAATTCATTGTCGTTGTAACAAGTATTTATATACATAAATTAACAGGTGAAAATGATATTGTTTTAGGTTTACCGATGATGGGGCGTCTAGGTTCTGCATCTCTTCATACACCGAGTATGGTAATGAATTTAGTACCACTTCGTCTTACTGTAACCCCAAATATAACTCTCGTAGAATTATTACAGCAAGTTTCTAAAGAAATCCGAGACGTACGTCGCCATCATAAATACCGTCATGAGGAATTAAGAAGAGACTTAAAGTTATTAGGTGAAAATCAAAGGTTATTTGGACCGTTAGTGAATGTTATGCCTTTTGATTACGGGCTTAACTTTGGTGGGAATCGTGGTATTACACATAATTTATCAGCAGGACCTGTCGATGATTTATCAATAAATGTATATAAACGTTTTGATCAAAATGAGCTAATGATTCATTTTGATGCGAATCCGGAAGTATATAATGGTGCGGAGCTAGCATTGCATAAAGAAAGATTTATGCAATTATTAGAATTAATGATAAATGCTTATCAAAAAAACGAGTCAATTGGAAAGATAAACATTACTCTTCCTGAAGAAAATCATAAAGTTTTATTGGAATGGAATGAAACTAAGGAAGCTGATAATTTAATCGCCCTACCTATACTATTTGAAAAACAAGTACAAAAAACTCCAAATAAAGTAGCAGTTACTTGTAACGGTGTAGATCTTACGTATAAAGAGTTAAATGAACGAGCGAATGAACTGGCGCACTATTTGGTAAAAGAAGGAATACGAGCAAATCAGTTTGTAGCTTTAGTATTTCCAAGATCAATAGAAATGGTAACTAGTATGCTAGCAGTTTTAAAGGCTGGTGCAGCGTATTTACCAATAGATCCAGAATACCCAGCTGAGCGAATAAATTATATAGTAAATGATGCAAAACCAGTTTGTATCATAACACATTCATCTGTTTCATCTAAGTTAGTTATAGAAAATGATATGAAAAAAATTGTATTAGATGACGAAGAAACGAAACTAGCATTACATACATATTCTCGTATGAATATAGAATGTAAGAATGATGTATCACTTTTAAACCCAGCCTATACAATATATACTTCAGGCTCAACGGGTAACCCAAAAGGTGTAATTGTTCCTATGAGAGGTTTAAGTAACTTTTTAATGGCTATGCAACAAAAGTTTTCGTTACATGAACATGATCATTTATTAGCAGTGACAACATTTGCGTTTGATATTTCTGCTCTAGAAATTTATTTACCTCTTATTAGTGGTGCAAGTTTAACAATTGCGCAAAAGGAAGACATTCAAGAGCCTTCTGCATTAACGACACTTTTACAGGAAGAAAGAGTGACCATTATGCAGGCTACACCGACGCTTTGGCAGGCGTTAGTAACTGATTATCCAGAGAAGCTACAAGGGCTAAACATACTAGTTGGTGGTGAAGCTCTTCCAGCGCATTTAGCAAATAAATTAAAAGAATTAGGTTGTTCATTAACTAATTTATATGGACCAACTGAAACGACTATTTGGTCTACTGTCATGAACATCGATGAAAGGGAAAGTGGTATACCTCCTATTGGAAAGCCAATTTGGAATACAGACGTGTATGTATTAGATGCAGGTTTACAACCAGTTCCACCTGGAGTTATTGGTGAATTGTATATTGCAGGGGAAGGACTTGCAAGCGGATATTTAGGAAAACCGGAGTTAACAGCTGAACGGTTTGTTGCAAATCCTTATGGAAAACCAGGGCAGCGCATGTACCGTACAGGTGATTTAGTAAAATGGCGCAGTGATGGTGTTTTAGAGTACATGAACCGCGCAGATCATCAAATTAAAATTCGTGGTTTCCGAATTGAATTAGCTGAAATTGAAATGGTATTACAACGCCATGAAAATATTAAGCAAGCAGTGGTTATGGTACGAGAAGATCGTCCAAATGATAAACGAATCATTGCGTATATTGTTGCCGAAGAGAAGGAAACGATTCATCTTTCAGAAATTCGTTCTTATGTTTCAGAAAGTTTAGCGAATTATATGGTGCCATCAGCATTTGTATTGCTAGAAGAATTACCATTAACGCCAAATGGAAAGATTGATAGAAAGAAATTACCTGCTCCTGATTTTAATGGCATGAACAATGAGAGAGTTGCTAGAAATCCGAAAGAAGAAATATTATGTCATTTATTTGCAGAAGTACTTGGTGTTTCTCGCATTAGCATTGATGATAATTTCTTTGAAATGGGTGGACATTCGCTTCTTGCATCGCGTTTAATGGCAAGAATTCGTGAAACGTTAAGTGTCGAATTAGGAATTGGAAAACTATTTGAATCGCCAACTGTTGCTGAATTAGTGAAACAATTGGATCGAGCAAAAACTGCAAGACCAGCGATTAAGAAAGTAAGTAGGCCAAATGAAGTTCCACTTTCATTTGCACAGCGTAGACTATGGTTCTTACATTGTTTAGAAGGTCCAAGTCCTACTTATAATATTCCGTTAGTCATTCGTTTGTCTGGAAAGTTGAACGAGGGAGCATTACAAGGTGCCTTTTATGATGTAGTCGAGAAACATGAAACACTTAGAACAATTTTCCCTAACGTATTAGGTAGTTCCTACCAGGAAATTTTACATATGGAAAACTTAAATCTTGAAATGATTATAACAAATACATGTAAAAATGAATTAGAAAGTGTACTTGCGGAGGCTGTAAGATATAGCTTTAACCTCGATGTTGAACCAGCAGTTCGTTTGCAACTATTTACAGTGAATGAAAACGAACATGTATTACTAATTCTATTGCATCATATTGTAGGGGATGGCTGGTCGTTACAACCGTTGACGAGAGATTTTACAGTGGCGTATAAAGCACGATGTCAAGGGAACAAAGTACAGCTGGAGACACTTCCAGTTCAATACGCAGATTATGCACTTTGGCAACAGCAATTGTTAGGGGATGAAACTACACAAGAAAGTCTCATTTCAACACAATTAGATTTTTGGAAGAAAGAGTTAAAGGGATTACCAGATCAATTGGAGTTACCTACAGATTATCAGCGTCCAATGGAAACGAGTTACAGAGGAGAAACAATTCATTTTCATATAGATGCAGGTATGCATAGTAGGTTAGTAGAGCTCGCACGGAAAAACGGAGTTAGTTTGTTTATGGTATTGCAAGCAGGACTAAGTGCGCTATTTACAAGATTAGGTGCAGGCACTGATATACCAATTGGAAGTCCGATTGCTGGAAGAAATGATGATGTACTTTCAGATATTGTTGGTTTATTTGTAAATACATTAGTGTTACGTACAAATACTTCAGGAGATCCAAGTTTTAAAGAATTATTAAATAGAGTGAAGCAGGCAAATCTTGCAGCTTATGAAAATCAAGATGTTCCATTTGAACGACTCGTTGAAGTGTTAAACCCGGTGCGTACTCGAAATAGTCATCCGCTATTTCAAGTTATGTTAGCTTTCCAAAATACGCCAGAAGCAATCTTTGATGTCCCGGATATAGAAACGAGCCTTGAAATTCAAAGTGTTGGCTCTGCGAAGTTTGATTTAACATTTGAAATTAGTGAGAGTCACGGGGTTGATGGTACTCCGAACGGTTTACATGGTTTACTAGAGTTTAGTACCGATTTATATAAACATGAAACGGTTCAAAAACTAATAGAACGATTCATTTTGTTATTAGATGATGCGGCGACAAATCCAGATCAATCCATTGGCAGATTAGAAATATTAACTTTAGCAGAGAAAAATACAGTGTTAGAAAAGTGGAATGGTGGTTTTCAAATTGCACCAGAAATGACATTGCCACAATTATTTGAAAAGCAGGTTCATATTAATCCAAATGCTATTGCTGTCGTCTTTGAAAATAAGAAATTAACTTATGAAGAGTTAAATAGAAAAGCAAATAAAATAGCTCGATTCCTAATAGCAAAAGGAATTGGTCCTGATCAACTCGTTGCTTTAGCGATGCCAAGATCATTAAACATGGTTGTAAGCTTATTAGCTGTTCTTAAAGCTGGTGCTGGATACCTTCCGTTAGATCCAGATTACCCAGCAGACCGTATTTCTTTTATGCTACACGATGCGAAACCATCATGTGTTTTAACGAATTCAGAAGTGGAAATTGAATGTAATGAGGCACTAAAAGTTTTAGTTGATAATGTAAAAGTAATAGAAGAAATTGAGAAACATAGTGAAGACAATATTGATGAAATGGAGCGCGTGAAGCCATTAACTCCATCACATATTGCTTACGTTATTTATACATCAGGTTCAACAGGTAGACCGAAAGGCGTTATGATACCTCATCAAAATGTAGTAAGACTTTTAGGAGCAACTGATCATTGGTTCCAGTTTGATGGAAACGATGTGTGGACGATGTTCCATTCATATGCTTTTGATTTCTCGGTTTGGGAAATTTGGGGACCTTTATTATACGGAGGGCGCTTAGTTGTAGTTCCACATACTGTAAGTCGCTCGCCGAAAGAATTTTTACAGCTTCTTGTTAAAGAAAAGGTAACTGTTTTAAACCAAACTCCATCAGCGTTCTATCAATTGATGCAAGCAGATCGTGAAAATAAAGAGATTGGCCAACAATTATCTTTACGATATGTTGTTTTTGGAGGTGAAGCACTTGAGCTAAGTCGATTAGAAGATTGGTATAGTCGACATCCTCATAACGCACCGAAGCTTATTAATATGTACGGTATTACTGAGACGACAGTACATGTTAGTTATATTGAGCTAGATGAGAGTACCGTTTCTTTACGAGCAAATAGTTTAATTGGGTGCAGTATACCTGATCTTAAAGTATACGTATTAGATCATTATTTACAACCAGTGCCACCTGGAGTAGTTGGAGAAATGTATGTTGCAGGTGCAGGGCTTGCTCGTGGATATTTAGGAAGGGCAGGTTTAACTGCAGAACGTTTTATTGCAGATCCATTTGGCAAGCCAGGTACAAGAATGTATCGTACTGGAGACTTAGCACGCTGGCGTCAAGATGGGACGCTAGATTATATAGGACGTGCAGATCATCAAATAAAAATTCGTGGATTCCGAATTGAATTAGGAGAAATAGAAGCGGTCATAATGAAACACCCTACAGTTGAGCAAGTAGCAGTTATTGTACGGGAAGATCAACCAGGGGATAAACGATTAGTTTCTTATATCGTCGCATCAAATAATGAAGCGATTGATACGAATGAAATGCGTCAGTTTGCTAGTGGTAGTTTACCAGATTATATGGTTCCATACGCTTTTGTAGTAGTAAATGAGTTCCCTTTAACTCCGAACGGTAAGTTAGATAGAAAGGCATTGCCAGCTCCAGAATTTATCGTATCATCTTCTAGTCGTGGACCAAGAACACCGCAAGAAGAAATGTTATGTGACTTGTTTACAGAAGTACTAAGTGTACCTCAAATTGGAATTGATGACGGATTCTTTGATTTAGGTGGTCATTCACTCCTTGCAGTGCAGCTTATGAGCCGTATTAAAGAAGCACTTGGGATCGAATTAAATATCGGAACTTTATTTGCAGCACCTACTGTCGCAGGCCTTGCTGAAAGACTTGAAGTGGGAAATGGACAAAGTGCACTCGATGTGTTGCTTCCGTTACGAGCAAGTGGAAACCAATTGCCACTATTTTGTGTACACCCAGCAGGTGGATTAAGTTGGTGCTATGCAGGACTTATGAAATCTTTAGGAACAGATTATCCAATCTACGGTGTACAAGCACGTGGTATCGCTAAAAATGAAGAACTTCCAAAAAGTTTAGAGGAAATGGCAGCGGATTATTTAAAACACGTTCGTGAAGTACAGCCTCACGGACCATATCGTTTACTCGGTTGGTCGCTCGGAGGAAATGTTGTGCATGCAATGGCAGCGCAACTACAAAATGAAGGGGAAGAAGTAGAATTACTCGTTATGCTAGATTCTTATCCTGGTCACTTCCTACCGAATACGGAAGCGCCTACTGAAGAGGAAGCGTTAATCGCATTACTTGCTTTAGGCGGATATGACCCAGATAACATGGATGGTAAACCACTTACGATGGAAAGTGCAGTTGAAATCCTTCGTACAGATGGAAGTGCATTAGCAAGTCTTGAAGAAGAGACTATATTGAACTTGAAAGAAACATATGTAAATTCGGTAGGATTATTAGGGAGATACGTACCGAAAGTTTATAATGGAGATATTTTATTCTTTAGATCTACTGTTATACCAGACTGGTTTGATCCTATTTCTCCAAATACATGGCTAAATTATTTAGATGGGAAAATTGTGCAGCATGATATTGACTGTAGACATAAAGATCTATGTCAGCCAGGTCCACTTACGGAAATTGGACAAGTATTAGCGAAATATTTGCAGAATAAGAAAGGGGTAAGGAGAGTATGACGAATCCATTTGAAAATGATAATTACACATATAAAGTATTAATAAATGAGGAGGGCCAGTATTCTCTCTGGCCTGTCTTTCTTGATGTACCTATTGGGTGGAATGTCGTACATGAAGAAGCTAGCAGGCACGATTGCTTACAATATGTTGAAAATATCTGGACAGATTTGAATCCAAAAAGTAATCAAGCTGGTGAAAAAATAGTAGTAGGAAAACGATAATGAAAGCAAAAATAAATCCAAAAGTAGTTGTAAGCATCGTATATATAACAGCGATGTTTATGGCTGCCATGGACGCAACGATTGTAAATGTAGCACTGCAAACGATAAGTAAGGAACTGCAAGTGCCACCATCTGCTATGGGGACAGTTAATGTTGGATATTTAGTTAGCTTAGCTGTTTTCCTTCCGATTTCTGGTTGGTTAGGAGATCGATTCGGTACGAAAAGAGTATTTCTAGCTGCTCTTTTCGTATTTACAACCGCATCTGCGTTATGTGGGATAGCGAACGATATTACATCCTTGAATATTTTTCGTATTATTCAAGGTGCTGGTGGGGGGCTTTTAACACCAGTTGGGATGGCGATGTTATTCCGAACATTTTCACCAGAGGAAAGGCCGAAAATTTCTCGGTTTATTGTGTTGCCAATTGCTGTCGCACCGGCAGTAGGACCAATTATTGGTGGCTTTTTTGTAGATCAAATGTCTTGGCGCTGGGCATTTTATATTAATCTACCATTTGGAATTGTTGCATTGCTATTTGGACTTCTATTTTTAGCAGAGCATGTTGAAAAATCAGCTGGTCGCTTTGATTCTCTCGGCTTTATTTTATCAGCACCAGGATTTGCGATGCTCATATATGCACTCAGCCAGGGACCGTCAAAAGGGTGGATTTCTCCAGAAATTATGAGTACTGGGATAGCTGGGGTTGTATTCATTACATTGTTTATAATCGTCGAACTGAAAGTAAAGCAACCGATGTTAGATTTACGCTTATTAAAAGAACCAGTCTTTAGAAAGATGAGCCTT
Source organism: Bacillus cereus group sp. Bc031 (assembly GCF_027716265.1). Lineage (NCBI taxonomy): Bacteria > Bacillati > Bacillota > Bacilli > Caryophanales > Bacillaceae > Bacillus > Bacillus cereus group sp. Bc031. The sequence continues at coordinate 8,442 of NZ_JAQFUL010000078.1, read as the reverse complement.
ATTTCATTATTTTCATCAGCTGGTTTACTAGGAATGTTATTTGTTTTTCCGCTTATGTATCAAAATGTAATAGGAGCATCCGCACTGGAATCAGGTCTTACTACATTCCCAGAGGCCATTGGATTAATGATATCGTCACAGATTGTGCCATGGTCATATAAGAAATTAGGAGCTCGTAAGGTAATTTCTATAGGGGTAATTTGTACGGCGATTATCTTTATTTTATTAAGTTTTGTAAATCACGATACGAACCCTTGGCAAGTACGGGTATTATTGTTTGGCATAGGTATTTTCTTAGGCCAATCAGTTGGAGCAGTTCAATTTTCTGCATTTAACAATATAACGCCGCCTTCTATGGGGAGAGCAACTACTATATTTAATGTGCAAAATCGATTAGGTTCAGCGATAGGAGTTGCTGTTTTAGCTAGTATACTAGCCGGTTTTGGAAATAGCAGTGTACAACATAATACTCATTCAGATTTATTGCCATATCAAGCAGCATTAATTGGATCAGCAATATTTTTACTCGTAGCATTACTATTTTCTTTACGTATTTCTGATAAAGAGGTAATGTCAAAAAAGAAGAAAAAACCGTTACCTGTATTACAAAAAGAGAAAGAAGTTGTAAATGAATAAGTTTGAAAATGGTCTTTTGAAATAAAATGATATTGGTATTTAGAAGGAGAGAGTTTACATGATAGAAAGTAAAGTTGTAGATTCTATACCGATTTTGAATGAGAATGATTGTCAAATATGGTGGGGAAGAATTTCGGATTTACAATCATGGCATTACAATTTACTAAATGATGTTGAACGAGAGAAAGCAAATTCATATCATCATTCGGCAGATCGTGCTCGTTTTATAATCGGTTGTGTAATTAGTAGATTAGTTCTAGGTAAAATACTTTCTATGTCACCAGTTCAAGTGCCAATTGATAGGCTGTGCCCAGTATGTAAGTTACAACATGGTAGACCACAATTACCAGAGGGGATGCCGCAGTTATCGGTTTCACATTCGGGTGAGTGGGTTGTAGTTGCATTTACAAAGTCTGCACCTGTAGGCGTTGATGTTGAACAAATGAATCCAGATGTTGATGTTATGAAAATGGTAGAAGGCGTATTAACCGACATTGAAATAGCGCAAGTTATGAAGTTGCCAAATGAACAAAAAATAGAAGGTTTTTTAACATATTGGACTAGAAAGGAAGCTGTGCTCAAAGCGACAGGTGAAGGTCTAATGATTCCACCAGTGGATATTACTATATCAGCTCCAAATGATCCTCCAAACTTGTTAGTTTTTCAGGATAGACAAGAGTTAGTAGAAAATACAGTGATGAGAGATTTAAGGCCAAGTATAGATTATATAGCTTCAATTGCAATATGTAGTAAAGAAGTCACCGAAATCATACAGCTGGATGCAGTAGCGCTTTTAAATTATAAATAAGTTTAATAAAATATTTTATAGAAGAGGTGTTCCTCATGCTAGTAGCGGAAAATAGAACAAATGAATCCACTTATAATGTACAAGCAATTAAAAATATTTTATTTTCTGGAGATACATCATCTATTCATGCTTTAGAAAAGTTATTGAATGATACAGTTCAGTTTGATGTTCTAGAACAAGAGGTGCTGGATAGACAGTATATCCCGAAAGAAGCAAAGAGTTTCTTTGATAAAAACGGAACATTTCTTTACCGTGTATCCAATATTAGTTATAAAGGGAAAGTATTATCTGAAAATCTCATTTTTGCGGATACCTCGTTTTTACCAAATACAATAAAGAGGGAGCTAGAGAGTGGAAACATTCCAGTTGAAAAACTTATAGAAAAGATGGAAGTAAGAAGGAACGTATTATATGAAGGATATCAGCCTTCTGGGAATATTATTGAATTATTTGATGGATGCTCTGTTTCGGCGCATGTGTATCCAACAAGAAAATATCAAATTGTAAGTAACTGCAGATGCATATTTTATATTTGCGAGGTGTATCATGCAGAAAATATAAAGCAATTACTAAATTAAAACAAGAAACCAGCCTATAAAATGGCTGGTTTCTTGTTTATTTCACAGCTTCTTTTAACTCTTTACCTGCTTTAAATGCAGGAACTTTACCAGCAGCGATTTGAATTTCTTCGCCGGTTTGTGGATTACGTCCTGTACGAGCAGATCTTTCACGCACTTCAAAAGTTCCAAAGCCGATTAATTGAACTTTATCGCCAGACTGTAATGCAGTAGCAATTGTGTCAAATACAGATTGTACAGCTGCAGAAGCATCCTTTTGAGAAATATCAGCTGATTGTGCGACATTTTTAATTAATTCTGTTTTGTTCATGTTTTCACCTCATAAAAAAATTTTTTGGAATGAATGATTTAGTATAATAGATAGTAAAGATAAAGCTATTTATATTGTTAGAAAGAATGCTATATAGTTATGTTAATTTCGTTGCAGGAAACTGAATCCCTGCTAATAATTAGGGATTAATTAAGAAATGATGCATAGAAAACGCTATAATATGAGGATGAGGGGGAGTATACGGATGATTTTTCGTGAAAAGGATGAGAAAGAAAGTACATTAATTCGTCAACATGATCATGGTTTTTTAGCTGGAGAGATTGCAAAGCATATAAAAGAAGATTTTTTTGAAGATGACACATATTTAAAAGAGACAATTGATGCAATATATGAGCATGATAGAGGATGGATAGAACTTGATAAAGTACCAATTTTAAATGATGCTAAAAATATCCCATATACATTTATGGATTGTCCAAGTTCATTACGTTTTGTCTTTTATACGATTGGTTTGAATGAAATTGAAGATTCCAATCCATACGGAGCATTACTTTGTAGTAAGCATTTTTTATCATTTCCATTAAATGAGGAAGATGAAGAGATGATGTCATTTTATACAGGGGAATTGGAACGACAATAAAGAATATTGACGACGCTAACAAAAGAACAATTTGCGATGTTCGATAAACATTATAGATTATTAAAGTTTTGCGATGAACTTTCTTTATATGTCTGTATGAATAAACCGGGTGTAGAAAAGGAAGAGGAAATTGATTTGTTTAAAGATGGTTTTGAAGGAACAGAAATGTTTAATAGTAAGGAGGAGAAACCTATACAAGCTGAATGGGTGGACAAGGAAACAATTCGGATTACACCGTTTCCATTTCAAAAGGAATTTCATACGTATGTAAAATATAAAACTATAAATAAACAAGAAATTGAAGAAAAAGGAATTGCAAAAGCTGATAGAGAATCAGAAATAAAGAAACAAACTATTCGTTTCATACAATAAGGAGGCGATTTCGATTGAAAGAGTACATGTTAAAACAAGTGGATTACCATGCTTGGGCTAATCTACGATTATTCAATCGACTAAAAGAATTACCAAACTATGAGACGATTTTTACTGAACAGATGCAGAGTGTATTTCCATCAATCAAGGATACGTTTGCCCATATTTATATTACAGATCAAGTGTGGTTACACATATTGCATGGTAAAAGTATGAATGAAGCAATAAAAAGCCGAGAAGATTTACGAAAACAAATGGAAAACAAATCGTTACATGAATTAGAAAAAATGTTTGAAAATATGGCAGATCAATATAAAGACTTTTTAAGTACAATACAAGATGTGAATGCTGTATTTGTTATCGAGAATCCGTATGTAGGAAAATTAGAAACTTCAATTTTAGAGTTAGTACAACATGTTGTAAATCATGGTACATATCATAGAGGAAATATAACAGCGATGATTCGTCAACTTGGTCATTCGTCGACAATGATGGATTTTGTTCTGTATTTACATATGGTTAAAAAGCAGGGAGAGTAATATAGTTTATAAGAAGGAGAGGCTTTAGTTGTAGAAGTCTCTCCTTCTATTTTATTCCGCATGAATGGTAGATCAACTGATTAAAGTTTTACTTTATTTCTTAAGAAGCTTTATTTTCTTGTAATTGCTTCGCATATTGTACAGCTTTATATGCATTGACTCTACCGTTTTTCCAGTACGTACCTGTACCAGTAATTTTATCAGAAGTTGACTCAATAATTTGGCGAATTTGTGTATTGCTATATCCTTGATTTGCTAAAAGAGCAGCAACTCCTGCGACATGAGGTGTTGCCATAGATGTACCACTTAATGATTGATACGTGCTTCCTTTATAAGTAGAATATATATTTGAACCTGGTGCTGCAACATCAACCCAGCTACCATAAGTAGAAAATGAAGATTTCTTATCTAATTGGTCTGTAGAAGCAACTGCAATTACTTCGCTGTAATAAGCAGGGTAATTAGCTTTTGTATTTCCAGCATTTCCAGCAGCTGCAACTATAACAGAGCCTTTATTCCATGCATATTGAACGGCCTGTTGTAATGCAGTACCACCATTTGGAGCTCCTAAACTTAAACTAATTACTTTTGCACCCGAATCAGCAGCTTCTCGAATACCTTGCGCTACAGCATCGAGAGTACCACTTCCTTGATTATCTAATACGCGAACAGCATAAATGGAAGTTTGTGGGGCAACACCAGCAATTCCGACGCTGTTATTCGTAAGTGCTCCAGTAATTCCAGCGCAATGTGTACCATGACCATTCCCATCATCAGATGTATTGTCGTTATCAACATAATCATGCCCGTAAATTACTTTCGAAGCCAAATCAGGGTGTGAGCCTTGAACTCCTGTATCAATAATGGCTACTTTTACACCAGGATCACTTCGTTGGCTATCCCAAGCTTGTGGAGCTTGATTTTTTTGTAATCCATATTGATTTTTAAAATATGGGTCGTTTGGAGTCCAAAAGGCGTGAACGTAATAATTCGGTTCTGCATATTCCACATCTGGATTATTTTTATAACTCTTTATTTTTTCTTTTACAGTACCTTTTGAAAATTGAACGACTTCAAAACCTAACTTATCATCTTTAGATAAGACATTAGCTCCGACAGATTTATGAAAAGATTGCACATTACTTAAAGATGCATTTTGCTTGAACTTAACGATTAATTGGTTAGGAACGTAATCAGTAGATGATGTTTCAGCGCTTGAAGTATTCGTGTTAAAGAAGAAACCACCAATAATAAAAGACAAAACAGATAGGAAAACAATGATTTTGTTTTTCAAAAGATTTTTCCTCCCTTTTCTTGGATGAGTTTTTCAGCGACACTTTAATGTCGCATTCCTTTTCAACTATATAGTTAGACCATACGATTTATGACATTTATGTGAAAAACTTTTGGAGGAATAAAAAGGAGTAAACATTGATATAAATATATTTTTAATGATAGTAATAAAGTAAAAGAGGGGATGAAAAAAGGAATGCTCATCATGTATGAGTCATTCCTTTTTTCATAGATTAACTTGCCTGTTTTTTATTATTTTCTTTCAATTTCTCTGCTTGTAAAAAGCGATTCGTTTCAGCAACAACAATACCACTTAACCCAATAAGACCAATTAAGTTTGGAATCGCCATAAGTCCATTTGCAATATCCGCAAATGTCCATACGATGCCTAATTTTAAATTCGCACCAATAGCAATCATCACAATAAAGATTGCTTTATAATATTTAACAGCACTTTCTCCAAATAAATAAGCCACGCATTTCTCACCGTAATACGACCAGCCTAAAATAGTAGAGTAGGCGAATAAAATAATTGCGATACCAAGAATCATACTACCAGCAGTACCGAATACAGATTGAAACGCAAGTGTTGTAGCTTCAACCCCAGTTTTACCAGACTTCCATGCACCTGTAGTAATTAATACTAGCCCTGTAATTGTACATACAATAAACGTATCTAGAAAAGTACCAGTCATTGAAACTAAAGCTTGCTTTGCAGGGGAATCAGTTTTTGCAGCCGCCGCGGCAATAGGGGCACTCCCTAAACCAGCTTCGTTCGCAAATACGCCGCGCGCCATTCCAATTTGAATAGCTGATGCAACTGTTGCACCGATAAAACCACCAGCAGCTGCAGTACCATTAAACGCACCAGAAAAAATAAGTGAAAATGCTTCAGGAATTTGATCGTAGTGATAGAAAATAATGATAAGACCAGCAATGATATAAAAGAAAGCTTTAATAGGAACAACATATCCTGTTACTTTCCCAATTTTTTTTACACCGCCTAAAATAACGATAGCGATTAAAAATGACATTACTATACCAGTTAAAGCAGGAGGGAAAGAGAAATTAATTCGCATTGCCTCTGCAACTGAATTAGATTGCACCATATTCCCGATACCGAAAGAAGCAGTTGTACCGAATATAGCAAATAAAACTGCAAGCCACTTCTTACCTAAACCACGTTCTAAATAGTACATTGGTCCACCTGAATATTCACCATTTTCATTACTAACACGGTATTTCACCGCAAGAATTGCTTCGGCATATTTTGTTGCCATACCAAACAAAGCAGTAATCCACATCCAAAAGATGGCACCAGGTCCACCGATCGTCACAGCAGTTGCAACACCAGCTATATTTCCCATACCAATCGTTGCCGCCATAGCTGTCATAAGTGCTTGGAAGTGGCTAATATCTCCAGAGGAAGATGTATCTTCTGATTTTTTAAAAGCTAGTTTGTGAGCGTATAATAGTTTACTAAACTGTAAACCTTTTAAACGCACTGTGAGAATAATACCAGTACCAACGAGTAACAACAACGTTGGTAATCCCCACACATAGTGATTGATTTGTTCTAATACTTTACTTACTGTCTCCATCTTTATTCTCCTTTTTTAGAAAAAATAAAAACCACTTCAAGTAAATGAAATGGTCTCTGGAGAAACAAGGGATAGAAAAATAAACCGATACAAATCGGCATTTTCTTTCGCTTGTCTCTGTCCTTTTACCTGAGAGATTATCCGCTATAGTAGCGGATTTGCTCCTTCGGTGCTCGTTTTCCTCCGCGCTATTTAAAGCGGGAGGGAGTCTCTCCAGAGATTCGTCCCCATGCAGTTCTACTTGTAAACAAGACCTGAGAGTTTCAAAGTCGGTTAACAACTTTTTGCCCCGTCGGTAGATCAATAGACCTTCTCCTGAATGGTTCATCCGAATTATAAAATTAATAACCTATACGAATTGAATGTGTATAGAATCAATAAAAACATTATAGATATACAATTAATGAAATGCAATCATTTTTTATTTTAAAATAGTAAAGAATTCTATTTTTTCGAAAGTCCTAATTTCTCTTCAACTTCAGTTAAAGTAGATAAAGCGATGACAATATGTTGATCTGCAAGCCCTAAAGCATGTTTCGTATTTTCAATTGTTGCACTGTTTGGAGTAGAGTTAGTGGCTCCGTCTATAATTAAATCTGCCGCGTTTTTCATAAATTTAGAAGCAGCTTTAAACTCAGTTGTGAAATAAACTAGTTGTTCTTGTATTTGTACTTCCGATATATTTTCTTTAATTTTCAAAGTGTCTATTTCATTCATAATGTTTTCATATTGTTTGGAAACAGCATTCATTGTAACTAATAGTTTATTTCGATCTACTGAATCTCCAGTCGTATTAATCTCTTCCCAGGCAGGCAACCAATCTTTTTCGATGATGTCATTATAATTAGTAGTCAATTCATCGATTTTAGGTTGTAATTTAGTTTTGAAAATTTTTGTATCCACTGTTTCTACAGTTGCTTTTTCATTGTTATTTTTCACATTAGTAACGTAGAAAATCGTACCGAAAATGATGAAAATAGAAATAATAACTGACAATTTAGTAAAAAGTAATTTCTGCAATATGTAACGCCTCCAAAATTTAAAAACTTATAATTATAATATATAACAATGATGTTGTTTAAAGTAGAGAAAATTAAGTTGGAAAGTATATAAATTATTTATTTTATATACGTAAATAATTAAAGTTGGTAAAATAATGAAAGTTATATACGAGAAAAGAGGGTTTTTAGTGAAAATGAATAGAAGAAAACTAGTTTCAAGTATTTCAATGGCTATGTTATTAGTTGGTTTAATTGCATTCATATTTATGAATAAAGAATCTAAAATTAAAGGTTTTCCAGTACCAATGTCAGCAATTCATATTAACGATGATAATGAAGAGGACTATCAATATATAAGTGTAATGCCTATTACAAAGGCAAATGGATGGGAGAACTTAGGAGAAAACGGGCATACTGTTAGTTTTAAAAAAGGTGAGCGGAAAGTAACAGTATTACATTATCCGGGAGAACTTACGTATTATTTATTTGAAAAGTAAATGGAATGCCCCATAAACAATGAGGTTTCCCTAAGTTGTTTATGGTTATTTGTATTTTTAAAAAGAGGTTCAATCTATAAATAAGAAGGTGTTTTGTTTTATAAAAGAGAATAAAAATCGTATAGGAAAATAAAAGACCTGCGGTAGTATGTCAACTGAAAAACAACAGAATTTTTAGTTATCAAAGTACTATTTATTTAAAAAAG
>NZ_JAQFUL010000077.1:0-23709 GCF_027716265.1 Bacillus cereus group sp. Bc031 | reverse complement strand
TTCTCATTAACATAAGAGAATAGTAACGTGCTTTTAAGTTTAAGAATAGTCTAAATCCTTAAGTTGATGGATGTGTGGTTTTTCCCGTATGTAACGTATGTTACAATTGCCGCTATTATAGCTGTTTTAGTTGCGATGCTTGCAATTGAATCTTTACGTTCACAAGCACTTTTGACGATGCTTGTTACTGTTCTTATAATACTTTCTTATTTTATTTTTAATAGAAATAAAAATAGTACAGTATCGAATACTACAAGTAAGAATGAGGAATCTGTTCGATTCTAATTTCTTGTTTTCGAAGAGAGTTACACCCAATCATTGCTATAAAAGAATCATATATAATCATAAAAATGAGTAATTACTATTGTCATAGTGAATATAAACTTTTTTCTTGACTTTTTATGCGAAGGCGAGCAAAATGATAAAAAAGGAAGGGGGGATGACGATGGAAGAGTACGTATTAGAGCTGTATAACCTGCTATATACGACAGAATGGCAAGATATTGTTTCGTTTCTAGGAATCGTATTTTGTATGAAAATTGTAATTGTATATATGGAAGAGCAAGGTATGTTCTATTCCTTCTCATCCCCGTTCGATATGCAACGCGAGCCGTTGCTGAACTATGCCAAGGTAAATTACGAACAATTTCCTTTTGTATTTTTCTTTATGATTCGATTTATTACAGCAATTGTAAAGAAAAAGGAAAGTGACGATGAAGAGTGCCACTCAACTTGTAATATAGCGAATGTTCTTTAAGCTAAATACAAGGAGGAGATTTATATGTGGTTTCGATTTCTTATGATTGGTTTCTTTTCATTAACAGCAATTTCTTTAATGGGATATCAAGTGTCTGAAATTTTTCAAGCATATAGCGATACATTTTTTAACAAAAACTAATCGCATTGCTATTTGAATAATAAAGCGATAAAATCCTTCTTAAGAAGTTTTATTAAGAAGGATTTTTTCTTTGTTTTGTCTTGCTGTGTCAAACTATTGTCACATTTACACTGTGAATAGTATGTTAAAATAGTGAGGTTACGTATACATATTTGAAGGAAGAGGGAGTGACCATTTTGGTGGATCAATCAACAAATCAGAAAAGCTATGCTCCTATTGTGATAACGCTTTCTGTAATTGTAAATGCGATTATTTTATTTTTGTTCTTTGGACCTGTTGGCTATGAAGGAGAAGTACATTTTGATGTAACGATTTTACCAATGTTAAACGCAATTTTTAATAGCTTTACGTTCGTATTTTTATTAGCAGCGTTATTCTCTATTATTAAGAAGAATGTGAAAATGCATCGTGGCTTCATCCTAGCAGCATTTACAACGACGTTGCTATTTTGTGTTTCTTATTTATCGTATCATTACTTGGCGCCAGCAACACATTTTGGTGGCGAAGGATTCATTAAATATGTGTATTTCATCATTTTAATTACACATATTATCCTTGCAGCAATTATCGTACCACTTGCATTGTTTGCACTTGTATTTGGTTTTACAAATCAATTAACACGTCATCGTAAAATTGTACGTTGGACGATGCCGATTTGGTTATATGTAAGTTTATCTGGTGTTATTGTTTACTTAATGATCTCACCTTATTATCAATAAAAAATCTCAGCCTATAGGCTGGGATTTTTTTGTTAGGCAAATGTTTTTGTAAAATGAAAAAAATATGGTATACAAAAGTATAGTTGCTTTTCATATAGAAGGGATGGTAAAGGGATATGCAAAATTTTGTATTTCGTAATCCAACGAAACTTATTTTCGGTAAAGGTCAATTAGAGCAATTGAAAACTGAAATTCCACAGTTCGGTAAAAAAGTTCTTCTCGTATACGGGGGAGGCAGCATTAAAAGAAACGGTATTTATGATAATGTAATTTCTATTTTAAAGGAAATAAATGCAGAAGTATTTGAATTGACAGGTGTTGAACCGAATCCACGTGTATCAACTGTAAAGAAAGGGATTCAAATTTGTAAAGATAATGGTGTTGAATTTATTTTAGCAGTTGGTGGAGGTAGTGTAATCGACTGTACGAAGGCAATTGCAGCTGGTAGTAAGTACGATGGAGATGTGTGGGATATTGTAACGAAAAAAACATTTGCCAGTGAGGCATTACCATTTGGTACTGTGCTTACTCTTGCGGCAACAGGATCTGAAATGAATGCTGGTTCTGTCATTACAAACTGGGAAACGAATGAAAAATATGGCTGGGGTAGCCCAGTTACCTTCCCTCAGTTTTCAATTTTAGATCCAGCTCATACTGCGTCTGTACCGAGGGATCAAACAATTTACGGTATGGTAGATATTATGTCACACGTATTAGAACAATATTTCCATCATGGAACAAATACAGAATTACAAGATCGTTATTGTGAATCTGTTTTAAAAACAGTCATTGAGACAGCTCCTAAGCTTTTAAATGATCTAGAAAATTATGAGCATAGAGAAACGATTTTATACTGCGGTACTATGGCGCTAAACGGTATTTTAGCGATGGGAGTAAAAGGAGACTGGGCAACACACAATATTGAGCACGCGGTTTCAGCGGTTCATGATATACCACACGGAGGTGGCCTTGCGATTTTATTCCCGAACTGGATGAAGCATGTTGTAGATGAAAATGTAAGTCGTTTTAAACAGTTCGCTATTCGTGTATTCGATGTAGAAACAGATGGAAAGACTGATCGAGAAATTGTGTTAGAAGGAATTGAGGCGTTACGTCAATTTTGGACTTCAATTGAAGCACCAGTAACGTTATCTGATTATGCTATTGGAGAAAATGAAATTGATGTAATGGCGGATAAAGCGATGGCTTATGGTGAATTTGGTAACTTTAAAAAATTAAATAAAGACGATGTTTTAAGCATATATAAAGCTTCCTTATAAGTGAAGCGAGTAAAGGAACCCATTTGATATAACAATCCAATGGGTTTCTTTTTTGTTGTTTATAACTGTTTGTGATTGTTTTTGGTTATTTGTGAATGTTTATGGTTGATTTTTGTGATCGTTTTCATTATACTGTAATCAAAGAAGAGGTGAATAAAATGTTAACTCCTGAACGTCATCAAATGATATTGCAACTTGTAAAAGAGCAGAAGGTTGTTAAATTACAACAATTAGTGGAAAGAACAGAAAGCTCTGAATCAACAATTCGTCGTGATTTAGCGCAATTGGAAAAACAACGGTTATTAAAAAGAGTTCACGGTGGTGCAGCTGTTTTAACAGGAAAAGGACAGGAGCCGACGATGGTTGAAAAATCATCCAAAAACATTCAAATAAAACAACAAATTGCGAAGTATGCGGCTAACGTTGTGGAACAAGGTGATTGCATTTATTTAGATGCAGGAAGTACAACATTTGAAATGATTCCATTTTTAATAAATAAGGATGTTACCGTTGTTACGAATGGACTTATGCATATTGAAGCTTTAGTTGAAAATCATATTCGTGCATATTTACTAGGCGGAATGATGAAGAGTAGGACGAAAGCTTTAATCGGTGCTATGGCACAGGAAAGCATGCAGAAGTATCGTTTTGATAAATGTTTTTTAGGAGCGAATGGTGTACATGAACAACTTGGTTTTACAACACCAGATCCGGAAGAGGCACTTTTAAAGCAAATGGCATTAACATTAGCAAATGAAGGATATTTCTTAATTGATGAAAGTAAGTTTTCGGAAGTTGCGTTTGCGAAAATTGCCAATGTTGAAGAGGCGAATATTATTACAAACCATTTAGAAATTGATTTAGAAAAATATAAAAGACAAACCAATGTAATTGAGGCTGATAAACAATGATCTATACAGTAACTTTAAACCCATCTATTGATTATATAGTACAAGTTAATTCCTTAGAGTTAGGCGCAGTAAATCGAGCAGAAAAAGATATGAAGTTTCCTGGAGGAAAAGGAATTAATGTTTCTCGCGTTCTTCATCGTTTAGGTGTTGAAAATGTAGCGCTAGGATTTACTGGTGGATTTACCGGTCGATTTATTAAAGATGTATTACAGGCGGAAGGTGTAACAACAAACTTCGTCCAAGTAGATGGAGATTCTCGAATTAATGTGAAAATAAAAGGGCAAGAAGAAACAGAATTAAATGGGCAAGGACCTAGTGTGACTAAGGAACAATTTGAACAATTAATGAAACAAATTGAAAGTATGCAAAAGGGAGATTGTGTTGTACTAGCTGGAAGTGTACCAGCGTCTATCCCAACTACCTTTTATGAATCAATCGCAGCGTTCGGAGCTGAAAAAGGCATTCGTGTAGTAGTAGATGCAAGTGGTAGTGCGCTGCAGCATGTAGTTAAAAATAAACCATTTTTAATAAAGCCTAATCATCATGAACTTGGTGAGTTATTCGGAGTAGAGATTTCCACAGTAGAAGATGTTTTACCATATGGAAGAAAATTAGTTGAACAAGGTGTAGAGCACGTTATCGTATCAATGGCCGGAGATGGAGCTTTATTATTTACGGCAGAAGGTATATATGAAGCAACTATTCCAAAAGGCGTTGTAATTAATTCGGTTGGGGCTGGAGATTCTCTCGTTGCGGGATTTGTAGGAAGATATGAACAGACAAAAGATATTGAAAAGGCATTTCAATATGGCGTTGCAACAGGGAGTGCAACAGCATTTTCAGCCGATTTATGTGAAAAGGAAAAAGTAGAAGAATTATTGTCGCAAGTAATTGTAACTAAGCGATAGGGGGAAGCAACATATGAAAATTACAGAACTATTAAAAAGGGATACAGTTATTATGAATTTGACAGCTTCAAATAAAGAAGCTGTCATAGATGAGTTAGTTGAGAAATTAAACGGGGCAAATCGTTTAAATAGCAAAGCTGAATTTAAAGAAGCTATTTTAAAGAGGGAGTCACAAAGTACAACCGGCATTGGTGAAGGGATTGCTATACCTCATGCGAAAACAAAAGCTGTTAAGCAACCAGCGATTTGTTTTGGTAGAAGTGTAAGCGGTATCAACTATGAATCGCTTGACGGACAACCTGCGCATTTATTTTTTATGATTGCTGCAAGTGAAGGGGCGAATAATACGCATTTAGAAACGTTATCACGCCTATCTACACTATTAATGGATGAAGGGTTTCGTAAGCAATTGTTAGAAGCGAAGGATGAAGAAGAACTTCTTCGTTTATTTGATGAAAAAGAAAATGAAAAAGAAGAAGAAGAAGAAGAAGAAGAGGTTGAAGTTGCAAAATCAGAAGGGAATGAACCGTACGTATTAGCTGTTACAGCTTGCCCGACTGGAATCGCTCACACATATATGGCAGCAGATAGCTTGAAAGCAAAAGCAGCAGAGCTAGGAATTGCAATTAAAGTTGAAACGAATGGATCAACAGGTATAAAAAACGGTTTAACGAAAGAGGATATTGAACGCGCAACGGCTATAATTGTTGCAGCAGATAAACAAGTAGAAATGAATCGTTTTGCTGGTAAACATGTTATTCAAGTGCCAGTCGCTGACGGGATTAGAAAAACTGAAAAACTTCTTAATCGGGCTGTAAAACAAGATGCACCAATCTTTAAAGGTGTAAAAGAGGATGGAAAGGCAGAAAATACGGAGAAAGAAAATGGATTAGGAATTTATAAGCATTTAATGAACGGCGTAAGTAATATGCTTCCATTCGTTGTTGGTGGCGGGATTTTAATTGCGCTAGCGTTTTCGTTTGGTGGTATAAAAGCAGTAGGTCCTTTAGCTGAATTGTTCATGTCTATTGGAGGAGGGGGAACAGGGGCATTTTTATTCCTTGTACCAATTTTAGCAGGGTTTATTGCTAGTTCTATTGCTGATCGTCCTGGTTTTATGCCCGGTGTTGTCGGAGGATTTTTAGCGGCACATGCGAATGCTGGATTTTTAGGTGGATTAATTGCTGGTTTCTTAGCGGGATATGTTGTTTTAGGATTGAAAAAATTATTTTCAGGCCTACCAGTACAATTAGAAGGAATTAAACCTGTATTGTTATATCCGGTCTTTGGATTATTGATTACAGGAGTTGTTATGCAAAAAGTAGTAATTCCGCCTGTAGTAGCATTGAATGAAATGTTAACAGGATGGTTAAATGGTTTGAACGGTACAAATGCTATATTACTAGGTCTTATTTTAGGTGCGATGATGGCAATTGATATGGGTGGTCCAATTAATAAAGCAGCATTTACGTTTGGTATTGCTGCGATAGAAGCGAAGAACTTTGGGGTGCATTCAGCGGTTATGGCTGGTGGTATGGTGCCACCGCTTGCAATTGCGTTAGCAACTACCTTCTTTAAATCGAAGTTTACAGAAGCGGAACGTAAGTCTGGTTTAACAAATTATATTATGGGGGCATCGTTTATTACAGAAGGTGCGATTCCGTTTGCAGCAGCAGATCCGGTTCGGGTAATTGTCAGTTGTGTTGTCGGTTCAAGTATTGCAGGTGCATTATCAATGTTATTCCAAATTACATTACCAGCACCGCATGGTGGATTGTTTGTTATCGCTTTAGTAAATAAACCAGTGTTATATATTTTATCGATATTGATAGGGGCAGTTGTTTCTGCTCTTATGATGGGAATTTGGAAAAAGAAAGTTAAATAATACGTGTAAAGGGAGTAGCTTTTATTAGCTGCTCCTTTTTATTACAAAAAAGGAGGTTGATAATTGGAGAATGATGAATTTTGGTAAAAGATGTAATGAAATATGCTTTTTTTGTAACAAAAAAGTAATACTGTAATTTTTTCTGGAAAAAAATCCCGGTGCTTGTATGTGGAAAATATATGAAAACTATTGGGAATTCTATTGGAAATGTAATTCATTAATATGGAAATTTATGTTACAGCTCATTAATCGTATGTTACGAATGGTTTGTAATTGTGTGTTTTCTAAAAATCTTAAAAATCCGTTGCTATAATAAAAATACGAAAACAAAGCAAATGGAGGCTATTCATGAAAAAATTATTAGGTATAGCAACGGCGGCAGTTTTTGGTCTTGGGATTTTTGCAGGTTCTGCGAAAGCGGAAACGATTGTAACAACAGACGTATTAAATGTTAGAGAAAACCCAACTGTAGAGTCTAAGCTTGTAGGTAAAATGTTAAGTGGAAATAAATTAGATGTTGTAAATACAGAAAACGGATGGACAAAAATTAAATTAAATGGTCAAGAAGCATTTGTAAGTGCTGAATTTACAAAAAGTACATATTATGTGACGGCGGGTGTGTTAAATGTTCGCGCTGGAGCGAATACTGACTCAGAAATTCTTGGAAAACTGAATAAAAATGATGTAATTGAAACGACAAATCAAGTTCAAAATGAATGGTTGCAATTTGACTATAATGGAAAAACAGGATATGTTCATGTGCCATTTTTAACAGGAACGGCACCAGTGATTGAAAAGAAAGAAGTTGCAACGAAAGAAGAAGCGCCGGAAAGAGTAAATACGCCGGTTAAAAGTAATAAAGTAGTTAAGAGTAAAGAATCTGTTAAGAATGTAGAATCAAGTAAACCTGTGGCAAAACAGCAGTCAACTACGAAACAAGTTGCGAAATCTAATGAAACAAGTGCACCGACTAGTGGACGTGAAATAACGGTAGAAGCGACAGCATATACAGCAGATCCGAGTGAGAATGGTTCGTATGGTGGTCGTGTATTAACTGCAATGGGGCATGACTTAACAGCGAATCCAAATATGAAAGTAATTGCTGTTGATCCTAAAGTAATTCCACTTGGATCAAAAGTATGGGTAGAAGGATATGGAGAAGCGATTGCTGGAGATACTGGTGGTGCGATTAAAGGAAATCGTATTGATGTTTTAGTTGGCTCAGATGGTAGTGCGAATAGCTGGGGGCGCAAATCTGTAAAAGTGAAAGTTATAGAGTAGTATATGTGTATTAATATAAAAGGCGGTTGCTTGAAAGTATGTAAGCAATCGCCTTTTATGGATTATTGAAAAGGATAAATAGTTTTACCTGTAATAATTTTATATGCGCTGCAAAATTGGTTTTGTATATACTCTGTATCTTTATTTTCTAGATGTAATGTTGTTTCTTGGAGAGCAGAATGAAAAGAACGTAGTAAACAATTTAAGGCGAAGTATAATTCTTCTTGTGAACAATTGTGTTCTTTTGTAGCAGTAGCTAAAATGAGGTCTTTTGTCAAAGATGAAAAATTGATAGTGGATTGTTTCATAGTTAACTCATCCTCTCGAAGGTATTTTTAATCATGTATATGCGGAATTGGACAAACTATGTTCTTTTTTATTTATAATTTCATGTACCGTAATGAAAGAACTTGCAATCATGCCGTTAAAATTGGTAAGATTGGATATAATCAATAGATGGAGTACATTACATAAAGAGAGTTGAATGATATGGGAGAAGTGCAACGTGAAAAAGTTGCTGTCATCATTGGACCAACTGCTGTTGGGAAGACGAAGTTAAGTATTGATCTTGCCAAAGCGTTAAATGGTGAAATTATAAGTGGAGATTCCATGCAGATTTATCGTACGATGGATATTGGAACCGCAAAGGTGACGAAAGAAGAGATGGACGGAATTCCACATTATATGGTTGATATAAAAAATCCAGAAGAATCATTTTCGGTTGCCGAATTTCAAGAACGTGTTCGTAAGCATATTCGCGAGATTACAGAGCGTGGTAAATTGCCGATTATCGTTGGTGGAACTGGTCTGTATATACAATCTGTTTTATTCGATTATCAGTTTACGGATGATGCTGGTGATGCTATATACCGAGAACAAATGGAAAAGTTAGCATTAGAACGTGGTGTGGAATATGTACATAAGAAATTACAGGAAGTAGACCCAGAAAGCGCTGAGCGTATTCATGCAAATAATGTACGCCGTGTCATTAGGGCGTTAGAAATTTTCCACACGACGGGTGAAAAAATGAGTGATCAACTTGAAAAACAAGAAAACGAGTTATTATACGATGTTTCCTTAATTGGCTTGACAATGGATCGTGAAATGCTATACGATCGCATTAACTTACGAGTTGATATAATGATGGACCAAGGTTTATTAGAAGAAGTAGAAGGGTTGTATAATCGAGGGATACGAGATTGTCAATCTATTCAAGCGATTGGGTATAAAGAGATATATGATTATTTTGAGGATCGTGTCTCTTTAGAAGAAGCGGTATCACAATTAAAGACGAATTCACGTCGTTATGCAAAACGTCAATTAACGTGGTTCCGTAATAAGATGGATGTCACATGGTTTGATGTTACAGACGGTGAAAAAACGTCAGAAATTTTACGATACATAGAAGGAAAGCTACAACTAAAGTCGAATAATAGTAAGTAGAGAAAAAGAGGAGGATTCGACATGAAGCAATCAATCAATATTCAAGATCAGTTTTTAAATCAACTCCGTAAAGAGAATACGTTTGTTACGCTGTACTTATTAAATGGTTTCCAGCTTCGTGGATTAATTAAAGGATTTGATAATTTTACAGTCCTACTGGAAACAGAAGGTAAGCAACAGCTTATTTATAAACATGCAATTTCTACATTTGTACCACAAAAAAATGTTTCAATTGAATTAGAATAGTAATGAATTATTGTACATAACAAAAAAAGAGCGAGTTTCTCGCTCTTTTTTTATTTCCCATAAACGATAAATAGTGAAATTTAAGCGATTCTAAATACAGTTAGACGAATGTTAGTATTTCCTGTTGCAGGGATCGTAATCTCGTTAAGAGTAGATTGGACAGAAATGTTTGCTCCTGCAGCTAATGTTTCGATTGTAGTAAATGAAAGTGAGTCGCCTATTAAATTTGAAGAGAAGTTGTCAGTTGCGACTGCTCCATTTATTGAAATTCCTACTCCGAGTGGCGCACATCCTGGTGCAGTTGTAGAGATGGATACGCTAATTACATAAATACCACCGTTGATAACTGTAACTGTGTCTGTGCCATTAAAGATAATATTATTTACGTTAATTGCAGTACTGAAGATAAAGTTATTAAATTGTAGTACTGTTTGTTGAATGTTGTTTGTTACAACAATTGTTGCTATAGGGAAGCTAGGTCCAGTAGGCCCAGTAGGTCCGGTAACTCCTATACCAGTAGCGCCCGTTGGCCCTTGAACGCCTTGAGGTCCAGTGGCACCAGTAGCACCCGCCGGTCCTTGAATACCTTGAGGTCCAGTAGCGCCGGTAGCACCTGTGTTACCTTGAACGCCTTGAGGTCCAGTAGCGCCGGTAGCACCCGCTGGTCCTTGAATACCTTGAGGTCCAGTAGCGCCGGTAGCACCTGTGTTACCTTGAACGCCTTGAGGCCCAGTGGCACCAGTAGCACCCGCCGGTCCTTGAATACCCTGAGGTCCAGTAGCACCAGTAGCACCTGCCGGTCCTTGAACGCCTTGAGGTCCAGTAGCACCTGTGTTACCTTGAACGCCTTGAGGTCCAGTAGCACCAGTAGCCCCCGTATTACCTTGAGGTCCAGTAGCACCAGTAGCCCCCGTATTACCCCGAGGTCCGGTAGCGCCAGTAGCACCGGTAGCACCTGCTGGCCCAGTAGGTCCAGTAGGTCCTTGAATGAATGAAGCAGAATTAACTAGAGCGGTTTGTAATGCTGCGATTAATTTAAGAAGCTCTTGAAGTGTGCAAGGGTCAATTCGGAATAGTTTTGTAATGGATAGTAAATAATTAATTAGATTTTGAAGCTCGATAAATACAGCGCTTGCTACGAAAGTTGGATTTTTTAATATAGTTATTAAGTTTTTAATAATAGCTAACCCTTGTGCTTTCAGGGAGGAAGTAGCATCTAGTGAACAAATAAATTTACTTAGTAGGTTCAATGTATCAATTAGATCTTCAATATTTTGGGGAGATGGATTTGCGAAAAGTTTTGGGATTATTTTTGTTAAATCGATAATGATTGCGCGGAATGTTCTAAGTTGTGCCTTAGTAACTGGGATTGATGGAGTATTTGGAATTCGTCCAGCGCTACTTGGAAAGCATGGTTTGGAGAATTTGTTCTGACTGTCGTTATAATGAGACATTAAATCTCTCCTTTCTAATGAGGATATGAACGAAACTCATCATAGTAGATGTAAAAATTAGTTAAATGGTCATAGTAAAATCGTTTGTTTGAAGAAAAAATAGAAAAAACGCCTTATAATAAGGCGTTTTTTCTATTTTCTGCGTATTGATAATATCGTTTTAGTGAAATCTTTGATTTGAAGCCAGCTAGCTTTATAATTTCTGACTCCGGAGTTTCTTTTTTTATTAAGTTTAAAATATAGGTGTTACGAAAGTGTTGTCCTGAGATTCCTTTGCGTAAATTAGCTCTGGATACTTCAAGGCGAATCATTTTTTGGATAGCGATTTCTGTTAATCCCTTCGGTGCATCATTTTCGTATACCCATCTATATGTTCCGCGATTAAAATCGAATGCGACAAATAATGGGTCATTACTATGATATTTTGGACGAACGGGTTCGGGGATGCTTTTGTAATAAGTATATAGTTGTTTTTTGTCTTCGCTAGTTAAAGTAATTGTTCTTTCTACTCCTGCGGTTGCAGGTATAGATAATGTGTTAGTTTCAAAGTGGACGTGATGCATAGTTAATGCTGTAAGTTCCTGTAAGGATAATCCATAGTCAATTAATAAATTTAAAATAGCGATATTACGATCCATCAATAAAGGGCGTACAGGACGTTGTTTTTCTGAAAGTCCTTCTAATGAAGTGACTATATGTTTTAATCTTTTTTCTTCATCAGATGAAATGAAATCTTCATTGCGGAGTGTGCGGTCTGGTTGAATAGAAATTTCCATGTTCTTTAATGGGTTGGGAATATTTAGAAAGTGATGCATTCGATTTAATACAATGAATACACGGTGCATCGTTTTCTCTGAGTAATGTCGATTCTTTTTTAAGTCGGAAAAGTAATCTTCGTAGTCTTTTGTACAAAGTGTAGCCCATATATTACTGGAAGGGAGCTTTTTGTTTTTTTCTAACCAATGTCCGAAATCTTCAATGTCATAAACATAACGTTTAATGGTTGAAGGTTTTCGGCCTTTATTCAATAAAAAAATAGAAAAGGCTTGTATTGTATCATGGAATTCCGTTGTCTCCATAGTCCCACCACCTTCATTATTTCTTTTATTATAGCAAACTTTTCTGAAAATAGTCATTTGCAAAGGAGACAAGAATAATAATATTTGGTGAGTGGATAAAATGAGGTGATTGTATGGAACAATCGATGCGAAAGAAAAATAATAATCAAATTAACATTGTGTTAAATCATCGAAAGAAAATTTCTTTACCGGCTGCAGAAAATAAAACAGTAATTTCAAATGAAACTACTACGAAACATGAGATGCTGCAAAGAATTGAAGAAGAGATGGGAAAACTCGTTGGGATGGATGATATAAAAAAGATAATAAAAGAAATATATGCTTGGATTTATGTGAATAAAAAAAGACAAGAAATAGGATTGAAGTCTGAGAAGCAAGTACTCCATATGTTGTTTAAAGGCAATCCGGGTACAGGGAAGACAACTGTTGCTAGAATGATAGGAAAATTGTTATTTGAGATGAATATTCTATCAAAAGGGCACTTAGTTGAAGCTGAACGTGCAGATCTTGTAGGAGAGTACATCGGTCATACGGCTCAAAAAACAAGAGATTTAATAAAAAAAGCAATGGGGGGAATTTTGTTTATTGATGAGGCTTATTCATTAGCACGAGGGGGAGAAAAAGATTTTGGAAAAGAAGCAATTGATACGCTCGTAAAACATATGGAAGATAAACAACACGGTTTTGTATTGATTTTAGCTGGATATTCCAGAGAGATGAATCACTTTCTTTCATTGAATCCAGGACTGCAATCTCGTTTTCCGTTTATAATTGAGTTTGCGGATTACTCAGTAAATCAGCTGTTAGAAATAGGGAAGAGGATGTATGAAGAACGTGAATATCAGTTATCGAAAGAGGCTGAATGGAAATTTAGAGATCATTTACATGCTGTAAAGTACTCATCGCAAATTACATCCTTTAGTAATGGACGATATGTTCGGAATATTGTTGAAAAATCAATTCGTACACAAGCTATGCGGTTGTTACAAGAGGATGCGTATGATAAATATGATTTGATTGGAATATCAAGTAGTGATTTGATGCTTGAAGAGGAGACGCACAGTACGTAAACTGTGCGTCTGTTTTTTTATATAAGTGCTCTACTATTTTTTTGCTTTTTCTTGATAAGATTTATGGAAACGTTCCATTTTAGCGCTTTTTTCGTGTGCAGAATTAGGATCATGTCCAATTTGACCTACTGAGCTTTTTTGAGCCCCTTTATTCACATGGTTTGTCATTTGTGTTCACCTCGCTTTGAGAATTAGTATAAACATTATGTAAGGAAAAACTCGTTAGAAAAGAAAAACCTCTTTACGATCTGTAAAGAGGTTGGATTGCTATTTATGCATTGAACGTTCGTTTGTGTCGATGCGTCTATGCGGTAAATGCCATTTGTAATGAATAGAAACCATGCGGAAGCAAACAATTAAAATGAATAAGGTGTATAGAGCCCAATCGCTAACAATAATTTGAGCGCCGATTAAGAAACCTGCCAGAATCGTCCAAAAAGCATATACATCAGCTCGAAGAACGAGAGGTTTTCTACGGGCTAAAAGATCGCGGATAATACCGCCTCCAATGCCAGTTAAAACGGCTGCTACGATTGTAGCGCTAATTGGTAAATTTAATTTTTGAGCGTATAATGCCCCTTGTACGGCAAATGCTGATAAGCCGATAGCATCAGTGATGTTTTCCCACTTTTTCCAGTGTCTAATTAATTTATTTGGAAAAAGAAAAATAATCGTCATTGATAAAAGTGCGATTTGGAATAACATGTCTTGTTGCCAAAATGCGACAATCGGATAACCAATTAATAAATTACGAAGGGCACCTCCCCCAAATGCGGTTGCCATTCCTAAAATATACACCCCGAAAATATCATAATCCTCTTCCATTGCAACAATAGCCCCGCTTAATGCGAAAGCAATTGTGCCTATGATGCTAAAAATCTCCCATGCCATGAATTTTCTCCCCCGCTAACTAGATGAAATGTGCTTCCTCTGCTATTATATTAGAAGGTTTAAATTTCGAAAAGGATGAGTGAACATATTTGATGGAAGAAAAAGAGAAAGTCATATTAGTGGGCTGTCAATTGCCGCAAGATGATGATGATGAAAAATTTATGCATTCCATGAAAGAACTTGCATCATTAGCGAAAACTGCACGAGCAGAATTGTTAGTGTCTACAACGCAAAAACGACCGAAGTTTCATCCGGCGACTTATATAGGTAAAGGTAAATTAGAAGAGCTTACAATGTTAACTGAAGAACTAGAACCGGATGTTATCGTATTTAATAACGAATTAACACCGAGTCAAATTCGGAATTTATCCGCAGTATTAGATGCGAGGGTAATTGATCGAACGCAACTCATATTAGATATTTTTGCGCAACGTGCGAAGTCGAGAGAAGGGAAGCTTCAAGTAGAATTAGCTCAGTTGCAATATACAATGCCGCGTCTTATGGGGCAAGGATTGTCTTTATCACGTCTTGGTGGTGGTATTGGAACGAGAGGGCCAGGTGAAACGAAACTTGAGACTGATCGTCGTCATATTCGAGCGCGCGTTGATGAAATAAAGAAGCAACTTGCAGTTGTTGTGGAACATCGAAAAAGATATCGTGAGAGAAGAAAAGATAATAAAGTATTTCAAGTTTCGTTAATAGGATATACGAATGCGGGAAAATCTACACTGTTTAATAGATTAACGGAAGCTGATACGTTTGAAGAAAACTTGTTGTTTGCAACACTAGACCCGACAACAAGGAAGATGCCGCTACCTTCTGGTTATACAGTATTACTAACTGATACAGTTGGTTTTATACAAGATTTACCTACGTCATTAATTGCTGCATTCCGTTCGACGTTAGAAGAAGCTGGTGAAGCGGATGTTATTTTACATGTTGTGGATTCTGCAGATCCTAATTATGTAGGGCATGAGAAAACAGTAAAACAATTATTGTCAGAACTCGAAATAAATCATATTCCTATTATTACGTTATATAATAAAAAAGATGAATTACATCAAAACTTTATTCCGTTTCCGAAAAATGACTTCTTAATGACTAGTGCTTTTGAAGAAAAGGATCTATTACATATAAAAGAAGCGATAGAAACGAAAATGAAGGAAGAAATGAATCGTTATCAAGTGGAGATTCCTCCGAGTGAAGGTAAGTTATTAACTCTATTAAAGACGGAGACGCTATTAACAAAAATGGAGTTTTTGGAAGATAAATTTGTATATGATTGCGCGGGGTATATTTTTGCTCATTCATCGCTTAATGTACAATTAAAGAGATTTTTAGTGGAAGAAGGAGAAAATAAAAATGTTTGATCGTTTGAAAAATGGAGAAAAAATTGCTCCAATCGTAAAAGAAGTAGAGAGCCAAATTACAGAAGTACATAAACGTGCGGATGAAGTAATTGAAAGTAATCAGTTTCGTGTGTTAGAAAGTTTTCGTAAACATAAAATTAGCGATTCACATTTTATTCCAACGACAGGTTACGGTTATGACGATATTGGTCGTGATACGTTAGAGAAAGTGTATGCGGATGTATTTGGAGCGGAAGCTGGTCTTGTTCGTCCGCAAATTATTTCAGGTACTCACGCTATTTCTACAGCGCTATTCGGTATTTTACGTCCAGGAGATGAGTTATTGTACATCACTGGTAAGCCGTATGATACGTTAGAAGAAATCGTTGGTGTACGCGGAAAAGGTGTAGGATCATTCAAAGAATATAATATTGGTTATAATGCAGTTCCGCTTACTGAAGAGGGGCTTGTTGATTTAGGAGCTGTTGCGGCTGCCATTCATAGTAATACGAAAATGATCGGTATTCAGCGCTCAAAAGGTTATGCTACTCGTCCGTCTTTTACTATTTCTCAAATTAAAGAAATGATAGCGTTTGTTAAAGAAATTAAACCGGATGTTGTCGTGTTTGTAGATAACTGTTATGGCGAGTTTATTGAAGAACAAGAGCCATGTCATGTTGGTGCAGATTTAATGGCAGGTTCGCTTATTAAAAACCCGGGCGGGGGAATTGTTAAAACTGGTGGTTACATTGTTGGTAAAGAACAGTATGTTGAAGCGTGCGCCTATCGTTTAACATCTCCAGGAATCGGTGCGGAAGCAGGGGCATCTTTATACAGTCTGCAAGAAATGTATCAAGGTTTCTTCTTAGCGCCGCATGTAGCAGGACAAGCGCTAAAAGGTGCGATTTTTACAGCTGCATTTTTAGAAAAGTTAGGAATGAATACATCACCAGCGTGGAATGCACCAAGAACAGATTTAATTCAATCTGTTCAATTTGATGATAAAGATCGCATGATTGCATTCTGCCAAGCAATTCAATATGCATCTCCGATTAACTCTCACTTCACTCCATATGCCAACTATATGCCGGGGTATGAAGATGATGTAATTATGGCTGCGGGAACGTTTATTCAAGGTGCAAGTATTGAATTGTCGGCTGATGGTCCAATTCGTCCGCCTTATGTTGCTTACGTACAAGGTGGGCTAACTTATTCGCATGTGAAGATTGCGATTTGTTCTGCAATTGATGCATTAATTGAAAAAGAATTATTAACAATTTCTTAAAGGGAAGCTGTCGATTTCGACAGCTTTTTTCGCGTGAAAGTAATGATTTATTTCATTAGAAAAAAGAATGAAAAAACTTTTTAAAAAAATCATGTAAGAAAAGCTAACATCTATTGACATCAAACATAACATGGTATAAAATGAGAAGCAGTTAAGGCGAAGGAGGAACTGAAACGATGAAAGAAGATAGACGTTCTGCCCCGCTGTTTCCTATTGGTATTGTTATGGATTTAACACAATTATCTGCACGTCAAATTCGCTACTATGAAGAGCATAATCTTGTTTCTCCAACCCGTACAAAGGGGAATCGTAGATTATTTTCATTTAACGATGTAGATAAGTTGTTAGAGATTAAAGATTTATTAGATCAAGGCTTGAATATGGCTGGTATTAAACAAGTGTTACTAATGAAAGAAAATCAAACAGAAGCAGTGAAAGTAAAAGAAGAAACGAAAGAAATTTCAAAAACTGAGCTTCGCAAAATACTTCGAGACGAACTACAACATACAGGTAGATTTAATCGAACTTCATTGCGACAAGGTGATATTTCAAGGTTTTTTCACTAAAGAGAACTGATTCTGAAGGTGTTTAGAGGGACTAAGGAGGAATTTATAATGGCTAGGTACACAAAAGAAGATATTTTCCGTTTGGCGAAAGAAGAGAATGTAAAGTATATACGTTTACAATTTACGGACCTTTTAGGGGTAATTAAAAACGTAGAAATTCCAGTGAGCCAATTAACAAAAGCTCTTGATAACAAAATGATGTTTGATGGATCTTCTATTGAAGGTTTCGTACGTATTGAAGAATCTGATATGTACTTATATCCAGACTTAGATACTTGGGTGATTTTCCCTTGGACAGCTGAAAAAGGTAAAGTAGCTCGATTGATCTGTGATATTTACAATGCAGATGGCACTCCATTTGAAGGGGATCCACGTAACAATTTAAAACGTGTATTAAAAGAAATGGAAGCTTTAGGATTCTCAGATTTCAATCTTGGACCAGAGCCAGAATTCTTCCTATTCAAAGTAGATGAAAAAGGAAATCCAACATTAGAATTAAACGATAACGGTGGATACTTCGACCTTGCGCCGATGGATCTAGGGGAAAACTGTCGTCGTGATATCGTTCTTGAACTTGAAGAAATGGGCTTTGAAATTGAAGCGTCTCACCATGAGGTTGCTCCAGGGCAGCACGAAATTGACTTCAAATATGCAAATGCAATTCGTTCATGTGATGACATTCAAACATTCAAACTTGTTGTAAAAACAATTGCTCGTAAACACGGTTTACACGCAACATTTATGCCAAAACCATTATACGGTGTGAACGGTTCAGGTATGCACTGTAACTTATCACTATTCAAAAATGGTGAGAACGTATTCTATGATCAAAACGGTGACTTACAATTAAGTGATGATGCTCGTCACTTCATCGCAGGTATTTTAAAACACGCACCAGCATTTACAGCGGTGGCAAACCCAACTGTAAACTCTTACAAGCGTTTAGTACCTGGATACGAAGCTCCTTGTTACGTAGCATGGTCTGCACAAAACCGTAGTCCATTAGTACGTATCCCTGCATCTCGTGGTATTAGTACACGCGTAGAAGTACGTAGTGTTGACCCAGCTGCAAACCCATATTTAGTAATGGCTACATTATTAGCAGCAGGTCTTGATGGAATTAAAAACAAATTAACTCCACCAGCTGCAGTAGATCGTAACATCTACGTAATGACAAAAGAAGAGCGCGAAGAAGCAGGTATCGTTGACTTACCAGCAACATTAGCGCAAGCTTTAGTTACATTACAATCTAACGAAGTAATTAGTAACGCATTAGGAGATCACTTACTTGAGCACTTCATCGAAGCGAAAGAAATTGAGTGGGATATCTTCCGTACACAAGTTCACCAATGGGAACGCGACCAATATATGTCTCTTTACTAAGAGGTGAGGAGCCCTGATACTACGGTATCAGGGCTTTTTTATTTGTTGGTAATATAGGTATTAGTTGAAATGAATTGAATAGATGTCTGAAAAAATTATGACGGTATTTAAATTTCTATTCCATATCTTTAATGTAACGTGGTGAAATTCGAATTGTTTTGTGTTCCAAAAGGGTGGATAAGTAAAAGTAACATGCGTAATATCTATGGATATAAAAAATTGAATGATATGTTGTGTTCGGTATTGGATATGTTTCATACTAAAGTTCGAGTGTTTAAAAATATAGTACCTTGCAATAAACAATACTAAGTGGTATATTATGGATAAGGATGGTACTGTGTATTGAACAGTACTGAAATGAGAAAGGGGGATTGCACTTGAACGTTCAGTTTAAAAAAGGTGTGTTAGAACTATGTGTACTGGCACTTGTGAAACGTAAGGATTGTTACGGTTATGAACTTGTTCAGCAAATCTCAAATAAATTTTTAATATCGGAAGGCTCAGTGTATCCTTTATTACGCCGTTTAACGAAAGAAGGATATTTTCAAACGTATTTAAAGGAATCCACGGAAGGGCCACCTCGTAAATATTATCAATTAACAGAGCAAGGGGAAACGCAACTGAATTTGTTAGTAACAGAGTGGCGTGATTTTGCGAAAGGTGTACAAGAAATTATTGAAGGGGTGGAATGGGATGAGTAAAGAACAGTTTCTTAAGGAATTATCAAGTCATCTTAGAAAGTTACCGGACGAAGAGAGGAAAGATATTTTATTTGATTATGAAGAGCATTTTCAGTTTGGGATAGAAGAGAGGAAAACTGAATCGGAAATAATAAAGGGTCTTGGCTCTCCGAAAGTAATTGCAAAAGAATTACTTGCGATGTATCGATTTGATGAAATGAAAAAAGATCCGTCAACTTCAAATGTGACAAGAGCTGTCATGGCAGCGATTGGACTTAGTTTGTTTAATTTCATTATTGTATTAGGCCCGTTAGTTGCAATTATCGCTTTTATATTCTCTTTTTGGGTCGGTGGGATTGTTAGTGTAGTGACACCATTTTTCGTTATTGGAAAAGTATTTATGGGCACATTTATATGGTTAGATGTATTCGTAAGTATAACATTTGTTGGGATAGGTTTGTTGTTATGTATTATCGCTTATTATAGTACGAAGTGGTTTAAAAGGTTATGTGTACGTTATGTCATATGGAACTTCAAAATGATAAAAGGGGAGTAGATGATGAAAAAAATATTGTTAGTAGCGATCGCTTGTATCATTATTGGAGTAATAGGAATTTCACAAACATATGAAAAAGCAGTGCAAACTGCAGAAAAAGGAAACAAAGAAGATATAATTAAAAACGAAACACTAAAAAATATAGAAGTTAAGTTAGATGTCGGGGATATTGTTGTCCAAAAATCTCCTGACGCTTCTTTTTATGTAAAGCAATTAGGAGATGCGCGTAAACAAGAGATTCATATTACTGAAGATGGTGACACATTAAAAATCATTGGGGAAAGAGAAAAAGGTGCTTCATTTGATTTTTCTTTTTACGATTTTAGGTTTCAAACGTCTACATTGACTCTCCTTGTGCCTGAACGCTCTTACCAAGATGTAAAAGTAAATTCATCTGCGGGACAAATTGAAATAAGTGATGTGAAAAGTGACTGTGTAAGTGCTAGAACACTTACTGGAGAAGTGGATTTGAAACATGTAACGGCTAAGAATGTGGAGGGATCTACAAAAGCTGGTGAAGTAAACTTTAAAAAAGTAATAGGGAAAGTGACTGCAAAAACGACCAGTGGGGAAATAAATATTCTAGATCATGATTCTAAGTACAATCTAGAAGCAAGTTCAACTGCGGGAGATGTAAATATTACTTTATCGGAAAAACCAAAAGATGCGGTAATTACTGGGCAAAGTGCTGCCGGGGATGTAACAATTTTTAATGAAGAAAATAAAGACGTAACGATTGGTAATGGGAGTAAAAAGATTAGCGGTAAAACAGCTGCGGGCGATGTGACGATTGAAACGCGTTCGTAAGAAATAGAATGTGTGAAAATCTATCAAAATACAAAAAAGAAGATAATTACCTTATATAAATAAGGTAATTATCTTCTTTTTTATTCTTAATGTAAATCACGATATACGCCAATTACTTTACCGATAACTGACACTTGCTTTAAAATAATAGGTTCTAATGAAGAGTTTTCCGGTTGTAGACGGAAATGGTCTTTTTCTTTATAGAAACGTTTAACAGTTGCTTCATTATCTTCTGTTAAAGCGACTACAATTTCACCATTATATGCAGACTGTTGTTGGCGAACAACAACTAAATCTCCATCGAAAATACCAGCTTCAATCATACTATCTCCAGAAATACGTAACATAAACACTTGATCTGCTCCTGCGACAATGCTAGCTGGAAGAGGGAAGTGTTCCTCAACGCTTTCGACTGCTGTAATTGGTAATCCAGCAGTAACTTTCCCGACAATTGGAACTTGAATAACAGATTGTGTTTCTGTATCCATTCGGTCTTCACCTAAAATTTCAATTGCGCGTGGTTTTGTTGGATCGCGTCGAATGTATCCTTTTTCTTCTAATCTTGATAAATGTCCGTGCACTGTAGAACTAGAAGCGAGGCCGACTGCTTGGCCAATTTCACGTACGGAAGGTGGATATCCTTTTTCTTGTACTTTTAGCTTAATAAAGTCGAGAATGTCTTGCTGGCGTTTCGTTAACTTTTCCATGTTTTCTAACACCTCGTTTTCTTTCATTTTTCTTATTAATAAGTATAACATGTGAAAAAACATTCTACAAACATAAGTTCGAACAAAAGGCGAATTTATGTTACACTAAAGGGAAATTATAGTGAGAAAGAGGGGTTCATAATGAATGCAATTATTTATGCGCGTGTGAGTACAACAAAAGAAGCGCAAGAAACATCATTATTACGTCAAAAAGATGAATTATTGCATTTAGCGGAGCGCTATCAAATGAATGTTACTAAGGTGATTGAAGAGCAGGCTAGTGGCTATACAATTGAACGTGATGGCATATTAGAAGTGCTAGATACAATTCGAGACGAACAAATTGATGTGCTACTTATACAAGATGAAACGCGCCTTGGTAGGGGGAATGCAAAGATTGCGTTAATGCACTGTTTACATAAAGAAGGAATAAAAGTATATACGCATACACATAATGGTGAATTGCAATTGTCGGATTCTGATTCAATGGTATTAGATATTATTGGTATTGTTGAAGAGTATCAAAGAAAAATTCATAATTTAAAAATTAAACGTGGTATGCAACGAGCAGTAGAAAAAGGCTATCGTCCAGAAAATAATTTAAAGAATCGTCATTTAAGTGTAGGACGAGAGAAGAAAGAAGTGCCAATTGAGGAAATTGTACGTTTACGTAAGAGTGAACTTACTTTCGAAGAAATTGCAGCAACACTACGTGGCTTTGGTCATAATGTTTCAAAAGCGACGGTACATCGTAGATATGTAGAGTATACAAAGCAATTGCTTGATAAAGAAGAGTAACTATTGTATGATAATAATCAGTTTTGAGTAGAAGGGGGATTCGAGATGCTTAGTCACGAACTCGTTGAACGCATTAACTTCTTAGCGAAAAAAGCAAAAGCTGAAGGTTTAACTGAAGAAGAACAACGTGAGCGTCAATCGCTACGTGAACAATATTTAAAAGGATTTCGTCAAAATATGTTAAACGAACTAAAAGGAATTAAAGTCGTTAACGAACAAGGTACTGATGTTACACCGGCGAAATTAAAAGCTTTAAAAAAGCAAGATAATGCAAAATTAAACTAAAAGATGGGCGAAGCCCATCTTTTTTTATTTATTTAATAACTTTCCAGTTGTTATTAACTGTTGCTTCTATCTTTTTATGCTTCAATATATAGTTAGCGATAAGTTCAGACATATCTGTTGGTATATCTTTTATTACGGGCTTATTTTGAAACATAAAGAAGTTCCCTCCGCCGCTCGCGCGATAATTATTCATAACGACATTATATTCTTCACTCATATTAAGAGGAGTGCCTTTATGCTGTAAAGATTCTACTCTGTCGCCAATTGGTTTGGAAATGTTTAATACGTACGAAATTCCTTCCCACATATCGTAATTATAGTGTTGCGGTTTTGGTTCTATGTAGCCTAGGGTTTACGATGATGGTTCCATCTTCTTTTAATGTGAAATAAGAAGCAGAGAGTTCGAGAGCATCTTTTATATCAGCTCCAGTTATTCTAATTACTTTTAATGTATTTGGATAAATATAATTAGAAACGATGTCACGCATTGTTACATATGTCGGGAAACCTGGAGATGTATTATGGAATAAGCTTGTACAAGAAATAGAAACATTAGCCAAATCCATCTGTATTTTATTTATGAATTCAATAAAAGGATGGTCTTGCAAACGAGTTTGCATAGCATCTGAAATTTGCATGTCACCGTGGATGGTTCCAATAGGTTGATCAAGCCATTTTTGTGTTTTCTCTTCATAATCAGTTACCAAGTAAAGAACATCTGGATCTGCCTCGATTTCTTGCACAGTCAATAGTTCGGAATAACTCTCTTTTTTTACCCACTCTTGTTTCATTTTTTCAAATGTTACAGTTACTTTTCCAACTGAATGTCCGTTACATCCAGTCTGTAAAATTGTTACATCATTACCCACTGTTTGAGCCATTTCTCGGTGCTGATGGCCTGTTAATAAAATATCTATGCCCTCAATTTCATGACACATAGCATACCCTTGGTTTTCGCCTGTTAAAACTTCAGTCGGTTCTCCAGTTTGTAAATCGCGTTCAAATCCCCCATGATACGCTACGACTAGTAAATCTGGTTTCTCATGTTCGTGAATGTAAGAAACCCAATTTTTTGTTGTTTCTAACGCATCTTCAAATTGCAAGTCTTTAATGTGATGGGGTTGTTCCCAATTTGGAATATAATGCGTTGTCACCCCATGCCCATCAACTTAAGAACGAAAACAAAATGAACTTTCGTTCAAACAAACTAAAAAACACGTAATGTACT
>NZ_JAQFUL010000076.1:0-24695 GCF_027716265.1 Bacillus cereus group sp. Bc031 | reverse complement strand
CCAAGTATTAATTTACGGGTCTCTTATTAAGGGAATTTAAAGCTGAAATAACAGCTTAAATATAATATACGAGGAGAAATATCAATGGAAGTAATGTCCCAGCCCTGTCTTCCAGCGGAGATGTTTGTACCTGTAGAAGCACTTTGATTTCGCGTTCCAAATGTCCCGGTTGTATCTAAGTTTCCAGCGGCATTATTAATTTGAGAACCGAAGAAATTATTTACAGCATTGTTAGGTCCAGATAAGGCATTTAATGAACTGAAATTTGGCCCGAATAGAGCCTGATCCCCAATTGAATCAGCATCTCCTTCGGTAGAACTTAAAAACAATCTCCCGCTTACAGGCCCTCCTGAAGGTGTTAAAAATCCTGAAACAGATACATCAGCACTACCAGTTTCTGCAGAAACCCGGTTGCCTGCTACATAAATGGTTAAATTTCTTGCAGGTAATGTTCCATTTTGGTAAGCGACGATAAGCGTCCACCCAGCTGAATTAATTGTTCCGTTAGAAGCATCTATAGGATCTACAAGTCCAGGGACAGAGCCGGTTGTATAAGAGCCAGATCCTCCTGCTTGAATGAGGGATGTTACATCTGCAGAACGTGTATAGAATCCAAATGTGATAGATCCAGAAACGAATGTTTGATTGGAAGCTGTAACAGCCGATGGAGTAATCGAGTATGTTGAAACAGGTGTTGTAAAAGAAACAGGATTGCCTAATACGTTCGTAATGTTTTGATCACGAGATAAATAGTTTCCGCCCCAAACGAGTTCTGCGTAAAGAATCGTACTACCAGCAGGTATATTTAAAAGAGCGGTAGAACTATTTTGTGTATAGTTTAATGTTGTACCAGCAGGAAAAGAAGTTACTTGTAAAGCGGTATTGGTAGTTATAAATGCGCCAATTGCCCCGATTGTACCAGCACGGTTTTGATTACTGATTTTACTTAAACCGAGTGTGTTTCCTGTAATCGCAAGTGCGCCGTTAGTGGTGGTAGAAAATCGATTTGTAATGGGCATGTTGTCACCTCACTTACAATATAGTCTTGGTCAAAATAGGATATGTGTGTGACAAATAAAGGGTAACATGTACAAGTTGAATTGGGAAGATGGCTAGATAAGGGGTGGAGTATGATTGAATTGGAATTTAGCGTGGATCGTCTTAAGGAAGAACAAATAGGCGATATTGTAGCATTATCATCTTATATTGGTTGGGATTATAATAGGGAAGAAGTTGAAACAATTTTTAACTCAGGTATTGTATACGGCGTATGGAATGAGAGAAAGGAACTTATTGCTAGCGCAGCAATAATATTATATGAGGAGGCGTTGGCATCTATCGGAATGGTAATTGTACATCCAGATTATAAGGGAAGAGGAATTGGAAAGATGATTACAAATTCATGCATGAATAGCATATCAGCTCAAACTCCATTTATGCTTATTGCTACGGATGAAGGAAAACCTTTATATGAAAAATTAGGATTTAGAGCAGTAAGTTATGTTTCTAAATACATATGTAACTCGTACAATGCGAATGATTATTGTGTAAGAAATGAAGATTATGTAATGAACTATGAAGAGGGTGAGTTAGAAAAAATAATAAAAATAGATGAATATGCGTTTGGAACAAATAGAAAAGAGTTTTTAAAGAAAAGAATTATGCAAAGTGAACAGTGCACTGTTGTAAGGGACAAGGAACAAAATGTATTAGGTTACGGTTTAAGCATACAAACACCAGAAAATAAAATAATAGGACCGGTTGTTGCTAAAAATGATGAGATGGCAATGAGAATTGTACATGATTTAGCAAAAGGGCATAATGGTAAATTAAGAATTGATGTACTAGAAGGAAAGAAAGATTTCATGAAAGTATTAGAGATTACTGGTTTTAAAAAGGTGAATACACCACCAATTATGATGAAAAATAGCGGTCAATTATTAAAAAGGAATAATGAGTTATATAGCATTGCAGCACAAATTTTTGGGTGAAAAAGAATCCTTCTGAACGAAGGGTTCTTTTTCGCTAATCACGATATTGATTATGAGTCGGCTGAAAGAGGTCTTCCTCGATATCCCTTACCATAGAAAAATGATCAACATTATAATGACCATGGAGAATTTTATTATGGTGAGAGATAATTTGTTCTGCAGTCAATACGTCAGAATCAGTTGTGGAATGACCGTTTTTAATTAATGTAACATCAAATCCTTGTACAGTTGCTGTTCGAACAGCGGTGTCGATACAATGTTCTGTTTTACATCCACCTATAACGATATGGTTAATTTTTTCTTCTTTTAACAGTTCAAGTAAAGAAGTACCATAGAATGAATTTGTTGCGGCTTTATTAATAAGGATTGCAGATTGAGGTACTTGAATTTGATTATGTACTTCAAAGCCTTCTCCGCTACCAGAAGCAACATCGATATCTCTTACGAAAACAATAAGGGCATTGGCATCTATTGCTTTCTGCACGGCTGTATTGAGTGTAGATAATAATTCGGTTTTACGAAAAACTTCACTTTCTTGTTCATTTCCATCCATTAATTCTTGCTGCGCATCGATAATTAATAGTGCTTGTTTCATCGTGTCTCCCCTTTAATATGAAATAAGTTCCACTGTACATATTCCTCCATATTATAAGGAAATCCTCCATTGCAAGTAGAGTATAGGCTGATTTACAAAGTTGTCAAAGAAATTTCATTCTCATGGCGTATAAAAACATGTATGATAGGAAGTGGAGAATTTTTGAGTAGGTGGGAATAACATGCAAACAGTAGAAGATTATCTTTCATTCTTACATACGAAAGGATTTAAATTATCAGAGGAAGCACAAGGATTTATTATGTTCGGACAAGGATATACGGGTGCATCTGATGGCATTGTAAACGCAGCAATAGAAGCGACAATTAAGCATCAATTGCAGTTTGATGGCAGTTATTTTGTTGCGTTATTAGAACGATTGAAAGAAGAAGAGATTACAGATAAAAAAAGCGCTAAGGCTTTTATGCGGAAGTTACAAGCGTAACTTCACGCAGCCTGCGCTTCTTTTTTGTTTTAGAAGGTAATTCAACAAAAACCATGCCTAGGAAAATACAGAGGCATCCGATAATAGCGGAAATAGAAAGTTGTTCGTTTGCAACGAGAACGCCTGTTAAGGCAGCGAAAACGGGCTCCATTGCGAAAATAATTGCTACTCTCGTTGGAGACGTATGTTTTTGTGCTGATGTTTGAATGAAAAAAGCAATGGATGTCGCGAACAGAGAAGTTAGAAATAGAGCAAATAAAAAGGAAGAATTCGTCCATAGTGCTACTGAAAATAATTTTTCCCAATCTTCAAACAAAAAGGCGCAAATAGAAGAAAACATACCGACAGCTAATACTTGCGATGTGCTTAACAATAAAGGTGATATTTTTTTAGAGAAGAAGCCGTTAACGAGAATATGAGCAGCGAAAGCAACTGCACAACCGAGAACGAGTATATCTCCAATGTTTAATTGAAAAGAATCACCTGCTGTTAATAAATATAAACCCGCTGTTGCTACAGCAATGCCAATTACGATAAAAATAGTAGCTTTTTGTTTTAAAAAGATAAAAGACAAAATTGGTACCATAACGATACTAAGCCCTGTTAAGAAACCAGCTTTTGAAGAAGTTGTATAAAGTAAGCCGAATGTTTGTAATACATAGCCGACGCATAAAAAGAATCCAACGGTTAATCCAGCGAGGCTACTCTGTTTTATATGTTGTTTTGAAGTTTTTTTTGAGAAAATCATTTGAACGAATAATAAAATGATTCCAGCGAATAAAAAACGTATACCATTAAAAGTAAATGGTCCAACGAAAGACATAGCATTTTGAACGACAACAAATGTAGCTCCCCAAATAAAAGACACAAATAATAAAGCAAGAGGAGCGATCCAATCTTTTTTCACACTCATACCCCCGTTAATTTTGTAAGATAGCTTTTCTAGCTAACTCATCAGCAACTTTATTTTGACTACTTGGAATCCACTTAATAAAAAAGAGATCGAAACTTTTTATGTACTGCAGTGCTTCCTCTAATAGTGGTGCAAACATTTTATTTTTTGCGTATTCTTTTTCGACAGCTCGCTCAACAAGTTGCGAATCTGTACGAAAAGAGACAATGTTATAATTATGCTCCGTGCAATATTTTAATGCCGCAAGTAAAGCGTGGTATTCCGCTTCATGATTGGACATTGTCCCAAGGGGCAATGATAATTGTACAGCGGGTTGAATCCCTTTAATAAATACGCCTGCACCAGAAGGACCAGGATTTCCTTTTGATGCACCATCAATATATACTTCAATCAAAATGAGAAACCTCCAAATGATAAGATGATCCCCTACCTATATGTTTCTTTGAAGTAGGGGATAGAGTAACTTAGCCGATTGTAATACTATAACGACATGTAAATGTTTCATTCGCTTGTAAAGATTGAATTCCTTTTTTTTCCTTGAAATCTTTTGCTGGATTTACTTCATCAGCAATTCCGTACCAAGGTTCAATACATAAGAAAGGTGCATTCTCGCCTGGTGTCCATACGCCGACAAATGGGAATCCGTCAAATTCTACTTTTACGAATTTATTATGTTTATGAGAACGGATGGAGATTTCATCTGTATTCATATTTTCAAAAATAAGTGCATCGTTTTTAAATAGGTCGTATGTAAGTGGCAACTCATTCGTACTTTCAGCAATTAGTTGCTTCTTATTTGAAAGGTAAGGTCCTTCTAATACGCTCGTTTCTAAACGCTCTGGACCATTAAAAGATAGATGGTAATCTGTAAATGACTCGTCCTCTAATAACGGGAAATTGAAACCAGGATGTGCTCCGATTGAGAAGAACATCTCTTTTGAAGCAGGGTTATTCACTTCGTATGTTACATGAACGGTTTGTCCGTCTAGTTCATAAGAAACGAGTAATTCGAATTCATATGGGTATTTTTTTAATGTTTCTTCATTACTAGTTACAATGTAGGTGATTTTCGTTTCACTTTGTTCTTCTACAGAGAATGTAAGATCACGAGCAAAGCCGTGTTGTGTTAAAGAATAAGGTTTACCATCTACGTAGTATGTATTATCTACTAATCGGCCGACGATTGGGAATAAAATTGGTGCACGGCGTCCCCAATAAGTAGCATCACCTTGCCATAAGTATTCTGTATTGTCTTCTTTTAAGAGAACGCTTTGTAATTCTGCACCTTTGTCAGAGATGGTAACGATCACTTTTTCATTTTGAATTGTTGCAGTCATGAAATAAAACCTCCTAAATCTTTCATATATTTCATTATACGTTGTCTAAAAGAAAAAGGGTAGTTCATGGTAGGAATCTATTGACGAAAGGGGGGCTAACGCGTAAAATATAATCTTGTTGCTTAAAAAACGAATAACGTGGTTCGAAACCATCCCACGTAAAAAAACTAAGGAGATTTTGTCATGAATATTAGAACTTTAGTCGGTAATGGTATTTTAGCGGCATTATATATTGCTGTTTCTATGCTTATTCAGCCATTTGGCTTTACGAATGTACAGTTTCGTATTTCAGAGATGTTTAATCATCTCGTTGTATTTAATAAGAAAACAATTTACGGAATTGTATTAGGTGTATTTTTAACGAATCTCTTTTTCTCACCTATGATCGCTTACGATTTAGTATTTGGAGTGGGGCAATCTATTCTTGCATTAGTTGCAACGATTATTTCTATGCGATTTATTAAAGGTGTTTGGGCTCGTATGATTTTTAATACAGTCATTTTTACAATTACAATGTTTATGATTGCAATTGAACTTCATCTTGCATTTGATTTACCATTCATGTTGACTTGGTTAACATGTGCAATCGGTGAATTTGTTGTTATGGCGATTGGTATGCCTGTAATGTACTGGATTAATAAACGAGTACAATTTGAAAGATTTATGTAATAGATGAAAGAGCTATTCCTATAGGGATAGCTCTTTTTGCATGTGATAATATTGAATATAATTCTTTGACTCTTGATAAAATATAATAAAATAAAGTGAGGCTTTCATT
This sequence comes from Bacillus cereus group sp. Bc031, assembly GCF_027716265.1. Classification (NCBI taxonomy): domain Bacteria; kingdom Bacillati; phylum Bacillota; class Bacilli; order Caryophanales; family Bacillaceae; genus Bacillus; species Bacillus cereus group sp. Bc031. Next base: position 18,639 of record NZ_JAQFUL010000076.1, on the reverse strand, counting down.
AGCTGGATACATATAAGAAGTCTTACATAAGGGAAATCTAGTATGAAATATAAAATTCATTGGTTGTATAAAACAAAACGCGGTTTTCAGACGGAATTAACGACAGATTATATGAACATAGAAGAAGCACTTCAATTTGCGGAGGATTTCGAGAAAACAGGAAGAATGAAAGAATTATTATTTTACGATGAAATGGATGCAGAATGGTCATTAAAGGAAATGAAGAAGCTGAGCAAACAAGTGGAGGAAGAACCCCAAGAAATACTCGTTTATTTTGATGGCGGCTATGATGTACAGACGAAAGAAGCTGGTATAGGCATATGTGTATACTATAAAAAAGGAAATACAAAATACCGAATTCGCCGTAATGCATATATAGAAGGCATATATGATAATAATGAAGCGGAATATGCATCATTACTATATAGCATGAATATACTCGAGGAATTAGGGATTAAGTATGAAGCGGTCACGCTTCGCGGAGATTCTCAAGTTGTACTGCAGCAATTGGCTGGAGAATGGCCTTGTTATGATGAACATTTAAATCATTATTTAGACCAAATTGAGCAAAAAGCAAAGCAAATGAAATTAAAACTTGTATGTGAGCCTATATCAAGAAAACAAAATAAAGAAGCACATCAATTAGCTACGCAAGCATTAGAAGGAACAGTGATTGATAGTCATAAAGAAATAACCGAATAGAGAGGTGCAAAGGTGGATAAAAAGCAACTCATTACAGAGGTAAATGACTTATTAGAAACGTATTGTGAAGGATGTTTTTTGCGAGAACATAATCGAAAGACAAATAGTAAGTATTATGCTCATTCCTTTTGTATAAGACAATGTACAGTTGGAGAAACATTGAAAAAATATGGGGAACAGTTGTCATGAAAAAACATCCAGAGAAAACTCTCTGGATGTTTTTTAGTGCTTCGCTTCATTTAATTGATGCTCACACTCGCTTAATTTCTTTTCCTCATTTATTAAAAATGGCTCGTCTAAATCTGTTGCAACAGATTTCATAATTTCAAGCTGAGAGCGAGCTGCTTCTACAGCAGTAGTAGCATGCTCTAATGTATCTGGATCCATTGAAATTGTCGCTGATCCTACCATTTTTTGTGCTGTTTCTACACGGAATTTCACTTCTTCAAAATCATTTACTTCTGATCCCATTAATAATTCCTCCTTTGTATAGTGCGCATTTCACATAGTTTTTGCTCTGGAAAACGGAAATATACAAAGGAATAACAAAGGAGGTTACCAAGTAAGGTAACCTCCTGTCATATGTTGGATTAAAGTTTTACTACGTTAGCAGCTTGAGGTCCACGGTTTCCTTCAGTGATATCGAAAGATACTTCTTGACCTTCTTCTAAAGCTTTGTAGCCTTCGCCTTGAATAGCAGAGAAATGTACGAATACATCGTCAGCGCCTTCAATTTCGATAAATCCAAAACCTTTTTCGTTGTTAAACCATTTTACTTTTCCTTGCATGTTACAATTCCTCCTAAAAACATTTGCTTTTTTCATTTAGTGAAATTCATTTGAAAAGATAATATAAACTAAAAATGCTATAATCTTGAATATTCTGCTAAATGATTAATTTAAATATACACGAATTGGGAGAATTTAGTCAAGTAAGCGATTTTATTTTTTTGTATTTTTAAATAATTTTTTAACCAAATTTTTAAATAGGTATAGGACAGGCCAAGTATGTAATAGTCTTAATTGAATGCTATACATAATGGGGTGAAAGAATGAATGAGTCTTATTTATTAGATAATGAAGGAATGAGAATGAGAACGGATATACCGAATTGGGTTGCAAAAGAATTTGAAAATTTTTCTAACGTCGTATTAGAACCAACTTTCCCATGTTATTTTGGTTTAACTGCTTTGAAAAAGAATGAACTTCGCTATTCCTTTCTATCTCATAATGATTGGAGTCATTTGCCGCATACAATGTTATCTTTTTTAGAGCTAATGAAAGAGCGTCCAATTGTAAGAAGAGGCTTTTTTCTTTTTGTAGAACCGGAATGTGAGGAGCAATCACTGGAATATTACCGCGATTACTTTTGGAAAGTACTACAATATTTACATGAAAACGATAAGGAAACATGGCCAAAGCAAATTCCTAAAGACCCAGACCATTACTTATGGGAATTTTCATTTGGCGGGGAACCGATATTCGTATTTGGAAACGCACCAGCCTATAAACAACGAAAAACTAGGCATTTAGGAAATTCTCTCGTTATTGGATTTCAGCCACGTACTATATTTGATGGATTAGAAGGGGATCGTCCTAAAGGAGCATATTCTAGGCAAACGGTCCGTGAGCGAGTTGAAAAGTGGGATCAGCTGCCGAAACATCCTAACATTAGTCATTATGGTGATCCGGATCATCGTGAATGGAAACAATACTTTATAGGAGACGATGTAGAACCGTTAAAAGGAAAATGTCCTTTTCTTCATAAGATAGAAAAGTAAGAGTCATCATCTGGATGGCTCTTTTGCATATTTTGGATAAAAAAGGGTATTTTAGTAGTAAATATTTTGAGGGAAGCTAGTCTATTTTTAATTATTATATCATTACTTAATAGTAAAGGAAGTAGAAAGGATAGAGTGATGTTTGGAGCGATTATACAACAAATTGTATTAGGTATTTCATTAGCTGCGCCAGTAGGTCCGATTAATATTGAAATGTTAAAACGAGGAATTGAACGAGGTTTTTGGCATGCGTGGGTTGTTGGAATTGGTGGAATGACAGCAGATATTTTGTTTATGCTTCTCATCTATTTCGGTTTATCTTCTCTGTTTATGTATACATATGTACAAGCTTTTATGTATTGCACAGGGTTTTTCTTATTATTTTATTTAGGATTTCAAAGTGTAAAACAAGGAATTTCTCAATCGAATATGGAATATAAAAAAGAAGAGGTAGGCGGCCTTAAACAATCGTTTATGGCAGGTTTTTTAATTGCGATATCCAATCCATTAAATCTTGTTTTTTGGTTTGGTATATACGGAAGTACACTTAGCTCATTGCTTACGAAGGTAACGAAACAAGAAGCCTTTTTGTATAGTCTTTGTATTATCGTTGGTATTATTTTATGGAATGTAAATATTGCTTTTTCTGTCCATTTTGGCAGAACTTTATTAAAGCAAAAAGCACTTGGCTATATAACAGCCGGAGCAGGTATTATTTTAGTAGGATATTCTATCCATTTTGCATACAAAGCTTTACAGTTGTTCACATAAGATTGAAGGGGAGATTTTTATGTATCGAACCACTATTGACGGAAAAGAAATCATTATTACGTTAGCACCAAAAATCAGAAAAGAAATTACTGATAGAAATCCACTATATGAAGCGGTATTTCAGAATGCAGCAAGATTACTACAAACAAAGCAACCAACGTTTGCTGTAAATCATGAAATATTTGGGCTTATCATTGGAGAGGTACAAAGAGGAGAAGTAACAGTGTTTGCGGTGGAACATATTATTCCGAAGCAAAATATATTTGGACCGAACAATTTTTTCTCGACAATAGAGCAACAGGCAAATTTGTAAAGCGTATAGAATAAGATATAGAAAAGAAATGGTCGTAACGATATGTTGCGACTGTTTTTTTTGAAAAGGGGGAAGGAAGATGAAGAGGGTGGGGAAAGAGTTCTTTTTACAACATGATATCGTTATTATGTATAGTATTTTATTTGTTTTTATCATTATTTTAAAAATGCAATTTTTCACATGGATCGGTTTGTTAGCTTGTTTGTTTGGTATTATTTTTTATACGTTAAACGAATATATGACACACCGTTTTTTATTTCACTTAAAACCACCTAAAAACGTATTTTTATTAAAAATGCTAAGAAGATTACATTATGACCATCACGTCTATCCAGATGATTTAAAACTGTTATTTTTACCTGTATGGTTTAGTATACCGAGTTTTACTATATATTTACTTATATCATATGCTATAACAAAAAGTGTTACTATTGCACTTTCGTTCGGAATTGGAATGATTATTATGCTTCTCGTTTATGAATGGAAACATTATATTGCACATAAGCCAATTCGTCCTGTTACTAAGTTTGGAAGATGGCTAAAAAAACAGCACATATTACACCATTATAAAAATGAAAAGTTTTGGTTTGGTGTTTCAAATCCAGTATTCGATTTCATATTTGGAACGCTTAAAGATGGAAAAGACGTTGAATTAAGCGAAACAGCTCGTAATTTAGAAAAGGAAAAAAAGAAAAAAGTAGTGCGTTAAGCACTGCTTTTGTTTTAATGAGGAAAAAATAAGTAAGGTGTCACTTTATTTTGAAAAAGTATATTAAAAACTTAGGGGAAAATGCCGAAAAATGTCTATCGAAAAATCTTTGCAGGAATGTATGGATTGTCTAAAATGAAAATAAGTTTCTGAATATTTATAAAATTTAGTCTTTAGGTATGCAAGGGGGAATTGCATTTCTAGTAAGAGAGGGGATAAGAGAATGAAAAGAGATGATACGTCAGCACGTAAGTTACAAAATGAGGTGAATTATACAGAGGTTGTTCAGTCAGAAGAATTTCAATTGTTATTAAATAAGAAAAAGAAGTTTATCGTTCCAATGAGTATTTTCTTTTTAAGTTTTTTTATTGCGTTACCTATTTTAACATCGTATTCAAAGGTACTCAATACACCGGCATTTGGTGATGTTACGTGGGCGTGGGTATTTGCTTTTGCACAATTTATTATGACTTGGGCTTTATGTATGATTTATAGCAAAAAGGCGGAATCCTTTGATGAAATCTCGCAAAAAATTCTACAAAATATGCAAAAAGGGAGGGGCTGAACTTGAATACGACGGCATTTGCACTATTTTTAATTATTGTCCTTGGTACGCTCGTCATAACCTATTTTGCATCGAAAAAAACGAAAAATGCGAGTGAGTTTTATACAGCTGGAGGGGGATTAACTGGTTGGCAAAATGGTCTGGCCATTGCGGGAGATTATATGTCTGCTGCGTCTTTTCTTGGTATAGCTGGAGCGATCGCATTAACTGGGTTTGATGGTTTCTTTTATAGTATCGGCTTTTTAGTTGCTTATTTAGTTGTTCTATACCTTGTCGCAGAACCGCTAAGGAATTTAGGGAAGTACACGTTAGCGGATATGATTGGGGCGCGTTTTGACGCGAAAAAAGTTCGCGGAGTTGCAGCGCTTAATACGATGACGATTTCAATTTTTTATATGATTGCACAATTAGTTGGGGCGGGTGCACTTATTAAGTTATTATTAGGGATCGAATATACAACATCCGTTTTAATTGTTGGTACATTAATGACAGTGTACGTTATTTTTGGCGGAATGACCGCGACGAGCTGGGTGCAAATTGTTAAGGCTGTATTACTTATGGCCGGTACATTTATTATTTCTGTTATCGTTTTCGCAAAATTTAATTTTAGTGTGACGGAAATGTTTGCTCAAATGAAAACAGCAACTCCATTAAAAGATTCGTTTTTAAATCCAGGAGTAAAGTATAAAGATGGTCTTGATACACTATCTTTAAATTTAGGACTAGTTCTTGGTACGGCGGGATTACCACACATTCTTGTTCGCTTTTTTACAGTACGTGATGCAAAAACAGCACGTCAATCTGTCGTATACGCTACGTGGTTAATTGGCGCATTTTATATTATGACAATTTTCTTAGGATTTGGGGCAGCGGCGTTTGTAGGGAATGAGGCGATTATGAAAGCAAACCCTGCTGGTAATATGGCAGCACCTTTATTAGCGAAAGCATTGGGCGGAGATTTCTTATTTGCTTTCGTATCAGCAATTGCCTTTGCAACGATTTTAGCTGTAGTGGCAGGCCTTGTATTAACAGCAGCATCCGCATTCGCACATGATTTTTATAATGAAATTATCCGCAAGGGGAAATCAACGGAAAAAGAGCAAGTATCCATGGCTCGTTATGCGTCTATTGGAGTAGCGGTATTGTCTATTATACTAGCGTTATTTGCTCAAACATTGAACGTAGCATTTTTAGTTTCGTTAGCATTTGCAGTTGCAGCGAGTGCAAACTTGCCAGTTATATTATTCACAATATATTGGAAGCGCTTCAATACAACAGGTGCCATCTCTGGTATGATTGCTGGTCTTGTATCAGCTATTGTTCTTGTAGCGTTAAGCCCAAATGTATGGAACCCTGTAGCTGGAAAAGCTATATTTGTTGGGGAAGCGATATTCCCATATACGACACCTGGAATTATTTCGATTCCGCTTGGATTTCTTGCAGCGTATTTAGGAACTGTTTTATCTAGTAAGAAAGAAGATGCAGCGAAATTTGATGAAATTCTCGTAAAATCTAATACTGGGCATGGTATTAGTGACGCGTCTTCGCATTAAAAAAGAGGAGCTTTTCGATAGATAAGAAAAGCTCCTTTTTCTTTTGTCCTTTTCTTGTAAATAATACTGCTTTGTAAGTAGGATTTGTCTTAATTTTATGGAATGAAAATAAGCAGGGAGAAATTTAAATCATCATGGTACCAGCGCAGCTTTTGTGAAAAATAAGTTGTTATGGAAGGTGGAAGAAATGATGAAAACGAAACAGACTGATGAATTATTAGCAAAAGATGAGCAATATGTTTGGCACGGAATGCGTCCCTTTAGTCCAAATAGTACAATGGTAGGGGCAAAAGCAGAAGGGTGCTGGGTTGAAGATATAAAAGGAAAAAGATATTTAGATGGTATGAGTGGTCTTTGGTGTGTGAATAGTGGATATGGCAGAAAAGAGCTTGCAGAAGCGGCATATAAGCAATTACAAACATTATCATACTTTCCGATGTCACAATCACATGAACCGGCTATAAAGCTTGCAGAAAAATTAAATGAATGGCTTGGAGGAGAGTATGTTATTTTCTTCTCTAATAGTGGTTCGGAAGCGAACGAAACAGCTTTTAAAATAGCAAGACAATACTATGCGCAAAAAGGTGAACCACATCGTTATAAATTTATGTCACGTTACCGCGGCTATCATGGGAATACAATGGCAACGATGGCAGCGACGGGACAAGCACAGCGTAAATATCAATATGAGCCATTTGCTTCAGGATTTTTACATGTAACGCCGCCAGATTGTTATCGTATGCCTGGAATAGAAAGAGAGAACATTTATGATGTAGAATGTGTAAAAGAAGTAGATCGGGTCATGACATGGGAACTAAGTGAAACGATTGCAGCTTTTATTATGGAACCAATTATTACAGGCGGAGGCATTTTAATGCCGCCACAAGACTATATGAAAGCTGTTCATGAAACGTGTCAAAAACACGGTGCCTTGCTTATTAGCGATGAAGTGATTTGCGGTTTTGGGCGTACAGGAAAGGCATTTGGATTTATGAATTATGATGTGAAACCAGATATTATTACAATGGCAAAAGGTATTACAAGTGCATATTTACCATTATCAGCAACAGCTGTGAAAAAAGAAATATATGAAGAATTTAAAGGAAAGGGAGAATATGAATTCTTCCGTCATATTAATACATTTGGTGGAAATCCTGCAGCTTGTGCACTAGCACTTAAAAACTTAGAAATTATGGAGAATGAAAATTTAATTGAGCGCTCTGCACAAATGGGCTCGCTTTTATTAGAGCAATTAAAAGAAGAAATTGGAGAACATCCACTTGTAGGGGATATTAGAGGAAAAGGACTACTAGTTGGAATTGAACTAGTAAATGATAAAGAGACGAAAGAGCCAATTGATAACGACAAAATTGCAAGTGTTGTAAATGCTTGTAAAGAAAAAGGGTTAATTATAGGACGAAACGGTATGACAACAGCAGGATATAATAACGTTTTAACGCTAGCACCACCGCTTATTATTTCAAGTGAAGAAATTGCCTTTGTTGTTGGAACGTTGAAGACAGCGATGGAACGTATTTAATGAATGAAGCGAGCTGTAATATACAGCTCGCTTTTGTTTATGATGTGAAATATGATAAATTTTCAAAGAGAGGGGAATTTATTATGAAGAAATATGAACCTAGTAAACATTATCACATCGGATATTATGAAGATGGATATGATTTAGAAGTGACAGCGTACAAAAGAATACATGAACCAGTTTGGGATGCGTATATTCCACACTATGAGGTAGACGATTTTTATAAGAAAGTGGAGGAAATGAAGCTAGGTGAATATGTAGATGATTATGGCATTATGGTGTATTCATTTCGTAATGATATTGATGATGATGATGCACGAATTATTTTTGAAAAAGGTTAAAAACGAACGGGATTGTTTAAAGATAAAACGAAAAAGAAGCTTACTATCTTATAAGATAGTAAGCTTCTTTTTTATTAAACTTATTTACTTGCTTTCATTGCTTTATCTTTTGCACCAAAAGTGTATTTTAACATTGGCGGTGTAATCATTGTAGTTAAAATAACGACAATAACGATAGCTGTAAAGTAATCTTGTGCTAGTAGACCTGAAGAAAGTCCTGTTCCTGCGATGATAAGTGCAACTTCACCACGAGAAACCATTCCAGAACCGATAATTGCAGAAGACTTAGCATCAAATCCAGTCATTCGTGCACCTAAGCCACAACCGATTAGTTTCGTTAATACAGCGATTACTGTTAATGCTAGGATGAACCAAATTTGATCGCCAATACCGTCAAATGTAATATTCATACCGATACTTACGAAGAATACTGGAACGAACATAGCGTAAGCGATTGGCTCTACTTTCTTTTCTACTTCATGTTTGTAGTTCGTTTGAGAAATAGCGATACCAGCTGCGAAAGCACCGATAATACCAGCAATTCCTAATAGTTCGCCGAAATATGCGAATGAGAAACAGATGATAAGAGCCGCGCTCACGATAGACTCAGATACGCGTAGCGGTGATAACCAGCGCATAATCGCAGGAACACCTTTCCATCCGATTAAAATAATAGAAGCGAAGAATACAACTTTCTTCAAGATAATCATTGTTAAGTTAACATCGTCTGTACCTAGGAAACTCATTGCAAATGCTAATAAAATAACGACAAGAATGTCATCAAATACAGCTGCGCCCAGCATAGTTGTACTTTCACGTGTTTTCATCTTTCCTAAATCACGAAGTGTTTGTACGGAAATACTAACACTTGTCGCACATAGAAGTAATCCTAAAAATACAGCATTTCCTTGTTCCATTCCCATAATAAGACCAGAAACGTAACCACCTACGAATGGAAGAATGATACCTCCAAGTGCAACAGCTAAAGAAGAATTACGATTTGCGTTTAATTCCTCTAAGTCTGTTTCAAGTCCTGCCATAAACATTAAAAGAATAACACCAACATTACTTAATTGTGTTAGAAGTTCTGAGTTTTCAATCCAACCTAATACAGCTGGACCGATAACGATACCGACAATTAATTTACCGAGTACAGAAGGTTGGCCTAATCTAACACTAAGATCACCAGCAAGCTTTGTACTTAATAAAATAAGTGCAATTTGAAAGAAAAATTCAAATTCCATCGGATCCTCTCCTTATCATTTTTATTTTTATCATACGATTTCTCGGAATTTGCCTAATGAAAATATGTAAAACCCATTAAACAAAGGGTCTGATTACAAGTTCTTTTGAACTCGTAATTTGAACCTGTAATTAATATATAATATATTTTGCAAAAAATCAATGAAAAAATGGGAGCTTTTTTAGAGAGAGACGGTGTTATTAGGGATATACATATAAGCTTAGCGTGTGGATTTTATATGTATGAAATAGTATGAAGTCCTTTTTTATTACAAATAATAAAGCCTAAATGCTATTTCACGAATTATAAATGTGAAAGGGAGGACTTATCATTTGAAGTCATTAAAAAATAACTTGTCTATCGTTGCTTTAGGTGGAGTAAATGAAATAGGGAAAAATATGTACGCTATTCAATATGAAAATGATATTGTCGTTATTGATTGTGGATCTAAATTTCCAGATGAAAGTTTATTAGGAATTGATTTAATCATTCCAGACATCACATACTTACAAGAAAATAAAGAAAAAATTCGCGGGTTAGTCGTGACGCACGGACATGAAGACCATATTGGCGGAATACCATATTTTTTAAAACAACTAAACGTACCAATTTATGCGACGAAGTTAACGTTAGGTTTAATTGAAATTAAATTTAAAGAGCATAATCTTCAAAATGATACAGAATTAATCGTCATTCACGCAGAATCAGAAATTGATCTCGGTTCTATTAAGACGACATTTTTTAAAACGAATCATAGTATTCCAGATTGTCTCGGTATTGTGTTTCATACTCGAGAAGGTAATGTAGTACATACTGGGGATTTTAAATTTGATTTAACACCAGTAAATAACCAACATCCTGATATTCATAAAATGGCTAAAATAGGTAGTGAAGGTGTACTAGCTTTACTATCGGAAAGTACAAATGCAGAACGACCAGGTTTTACTCCATCAGAGAGATCGGTAGGAGAACGGATAGAGGAAATATTTATGAAAGCAAATAGAAAAGTAATTATTTCTACATTTGCTTCTAATGTGAATCGTGTTCAGCAAATAGTTGAAGCTTGTATAAAAACAAATCGAAAACTGGCTTTGCTCGGCAGAAGTATGGTAAATGTAGTAGAAGTTGCTCTAGAGAAAGGGTATCTAAATATTCCAGATGGTATGCTAATTGAAGCAAATGAGGTAAATCATTTAGATTCAAAGCAGGTCGCAATACTTTGTACAGGAAGTCAAGGAGAACCAATGGCAGCTTTAGCCCGTTTAGCTAGTGGAAACTATAGGCAAGTGGATGTTTTACCAGAAGATACAGTTATTATAGCTGCGACTCCTATTCCAGGAAATGAACGTAATGTTTCGCGAATTATCGATAACTTATTTGCATTAGGGGCAAGAGTGATTTACGGATCAGGCAGTTCTACTGGAGTCCATGTATCTGGCCATGCATATCAAGAAGAATTAAAGTTAATGCTCACATTAATGAAGCCAAAATACTTTATCCCAATTCATGGAGAGTTTAGAATGCTACATCACCATAGTTTGTTAGCAGAATCAATTGGTGTTGAAAAAGAGAATATCTTTATCGTTCGTAATGGAGATGTTGTAGATATAAGTAATGAAGTGGCCGTTCAATCGAGAAAAATACAAGCAGGAAATATATATGTAGATGGATTAGGAATTGGTGATGTTGGAAATGCATTATTACGTGATCGAAAACAACTTTCAGAAGATGGAATGCTCGTTATAGTTATTACTTTTAATAAAGTGGATGGAGAAATAATTTCAGGTCCTGATATTATTTCTCGTGGATTCGTCTATGTTCGTGATTCAGAAGAGTTTTTGAAGGAATTAAATAAATTAGCTGTTATTACAATTAATAATTTGAAGAAAGAGAATGTGAATAGTTGGGGTATTTTGAAAAGAGAAGTAAGAGAGGCTTTAGGGAAGTTTATATATACGAATACGAAAAGAAAACCGATGATCCTTCCTATAATAATAGAGGTTTAAGAGTTAATAAAAAGAATTCTCGTAGGGGAATTCTTTTTTGTTTTGAAGACAGAATGAACATATAATGAAATAAATAGAAATGGAAGGGAATACAAGATGTTATTAAATAAACGCTTTACAATTGGAGAAATGGCAAAAATGCATAATATAGCGGAATCTACTTTACGCTATTATGATGAGAAGGGAATTTTTCATCCGTCCACTGTGGACCCACAAACAAATTATCGCTATTATACAATCGATCAATTTTCACTATTAGATACGATTAAGTTTTTACGCCAATTAAACATTCCATTAAAGGAAATTAAAAAATATATTGATGAAAGAAATCCAGCATATGCACTCAATTTACTGGAAAAACAACAAGAGATGATGTTGAAAAAACAAAGAGAAATTGAGTATGCTTTGGCGAAAATGGAGCATAGAATTCATTTAATTAAGGAAGCAACAAAAGCAAAAGCTGAACAAGTGGTAATAAAAGAGATCACGCAGCGAAAAATAACAGCTATTGCGGTTGCCCCGGATACGACGGATGATATGTTTGAGTACTACATTCATTCGTTGCAAAAAAATATGAGGCAAATGGATGATAGCTTATTTTCTGGAGATATCGGTGTAACAGTCGCGAAAAAAGGATTCATGCAAAATGAGTTTCAAGCATATAGCAGTGTTTTTATTCTTTTGGATTACATGCCTTTCCAAGTACAGAGTTCAGATGAGATTAAGGAAGGTTTATATGCTTGTTCTTATCATCATGGACCGTATGAAGAAACAGGTGCAACGTATAAGGAATTACTTGCATACATTGATCAAGAAGGATATGAGGTAAGTGGAGATGCGATTGAGATTGGATTAATCGATTGGTCTGTAACAGAAAATCCAGAGGAGCAAGTAACAGAAATTCAAATTCCTGTAGTAAAAAAATAAGATGAAAACCTTTGAATTGATTACAAATTTACATTCATTCATATAATTCAGTTACCTATTTTTTAAATTCTCTATTGACCTTCAAGTTACTTGAAGGTTTAAACTAAGAAAAGAGAGTTGAAAAAAAGGAGTAAAATAGTATGGAAGCAACAGAAAAGTTAAGAGAAAAACCGATAAAAAGTTTATTTATTTCTTATTTAATACCGGCCGTTCTTGGAATGGTATTAATGTCAGTGAATATTGTAATTGACGCGGTCATGATTAGTAGAGGAGTTGGGGCGAACGGTTTAGCAGGAGTAAACGTGGCTATTCCAGCGTTTTCAATTTTCTTCTCTATTTCATTATGGATTGGAATGGGCGGGGCAACGTTATATTCCATTGCATTAGGTGAAAATAAAATTGAAAGAGCAAGGTCTATTTTTACTCAATCCATGACAGTAGCAGTCATTATTGTAGGCGTTTTAGCGGCGATTTGCTTATGGAGAATAGAAGATTTAGCATACTTATTCGGTGCAAACGAAGTGATTTTACCGTATGCATTAGACTATTTACACGTATTATTAACATTTGGAATGATATACGTTTTAGAAAATATTTTAAGTACATTTATACGAAATGATGGAAATCCTAATTTAGCAATGGCAGGTTTAGTTGTAACAGCTGTATTAAATATAGTGTTTGACTATATCTTTATTTTCATCTTTAAATGGGGCGTAACAGGAGCTGCTTCAGCAACTATCCTTTCAGCAGCGATTGGTTTCCTTGTATTATTAACGCACTTCTTGAGAAAAAGTAGTATTTTAAAATGGACAAAATTCCATTTTGAATGGGATACAGTTAAACAAATTATGATAATAGGTTTCCCGAGCTTTACAGCCGAAAGTACAGTAGCGATTGTAACGATTGGTTTTAATATTGCATTCGTTCAATATGCAGGAGAAGTAGGAGTAGCTTCCTATGCGATGGTAAACAGCATTCATGCGATGACATTACTATTATTCTTCGGTGTAGGTGCTGCATTGCAACCAATTGCTAGTTTCCATTACGGTGCAAATTTATCAGAAAGATTACGTGAAGGATTACAGTTTGCTGTGAAAATTGCAGTTGTACTTGGAGGCGTTGCAATAATTGTCGGATTATTCTTTGGGAAATATATTATTGGTCTATTTGATGTCCAATCTCCAGAGTTATTGGAGTTAACATTAACGGGTATTAGCCTGTTCTTTATCCAATACGTATTTTTAGGCTATAACATTGTATATGGAGAGTACTTCCAATCAGTGCGACAAACGACAAAATCAGTACTTATTATAATGAGCCGAGGGTTACTATTTATTATTCCATTATTATGGATTATGCCGAAATTATTTGGGATAAACGGAATTTGGCTCGTTATGCCAGTAGCGGAAGTATTGACAGCGATTATCGTATTTACGATGAATCGTATGAAACATCCTGTTCCATTAAATATGGCGGGAAAGAAAGAAGCGATATAATGAAGAAAATCCCCTTAAGAAATGAAGGGGATTTTCTATTTTTTTAAACTAATAGCAAAAGATCCATCTGTTTCTTGAACAGACGCAAAGGCAACGTTTTTAATGTTTGTAATTCCTTTTTCTTTTAATTCTTTATATAACCACTTTTCGTCCTTATGAATTAACTTTAAGTTATCGTATTGAATTTGTGAATCGACGATAAGGGCAATTGGTAATCCAGCATACTTAACATCTATATTCAAATCTTTCGGAGTTAATGGTACAAGTTCACGCTTTGGTAAAATGCTAATGGCTCCATTCGCTTCTAAAATAGCGTATTCAATTTCATGAACACTCGGGTATCCTGCAACGCGAAGATTAGAAAGTAATTCAGCAATGGGATACCTACTTTTTTGTAAGTTCTCAAAAATAATATCACCATGTTTAATTAAAATAATCGGGTGCCCGAGAATAAAACGATTTAGTTTGTTGAATAGGCTTAATTTTGTAAGGATTAAATGTAAACATGTAATTACAACCATACCGAGAAAAGCTTGCAAAGCACCAGAGACTGGTATGGCTTGAAAAGCTAAATAAGATAAAAAGATAATCGCACCAAAATCATGAGGAGTTAGTTGTGCTAAAGCTGATTTACCGAGCATCTTAAGTGATAGTAAAAATAAAATAAAAAAGAACGATACGTTACATAAAAAGAGAAGCAATAGAGACACTCCTTCGTGCAAAGTTGTACTTACTGTTCCCGAAAGAAATATAAATATTACTTTCTAGAGGATAAATTAGGGTGATTTGGAATTTGTCTGTATACAAACAAATAAATGGATATTATCATGAAAGAAGCAAAGAACATAGGAGTATATAGATATGAGAAAGAAAAAAATAATGAAGTATATGATAGGAATTATAATGGTTTGCGCCGTTTATGTGGGATTTTTACAATATAACATTTATAAGCATGGGCACATGAATGCGACCTATGAAGCTGATTATATCATTGTATTAGGCTCGAAAGTAAACGGAACGAAACCATCGTACTCATTGCAATATCGTATTGATAAAGCAGCTGAGTATTTGAAAGCACATGAGAAAGCAATTGCTATTGTGTCTGGAGGAAAAGGAAAAGGGGAAGATATTTCAGAAGCATTAGCAATGAAAAATGGATTAATGAAACTAAAAATTGCAGAAGATCGCATTATCATGGAAGATAAGTCAACGAGTACAGATGAAAATATTAAATTCTCAAAACCTTTAATTCCGGACAATATGAAAAAAGGAATGATCGTAACAAACGATTTCCACATGTTTAGAGCGAAAAAAATAGCAGCTAAGCAAGGTTTACAATTAGAAGGTCTTCCGGCCGAAACACCGAAGCGAATTGTCATTCCATCGAATATACGTGAATATTTAGCCATTACGCAATATTGGTTTATGAATCGAATATAGTGGAAGTGATTCCGCCTAGCATTCTAGGCGGGATTTTTTGAGGGGAATCTTACAAATATGTCATCTTAATGAAAGGTAAAGCGATAGTTTCTAGAATGGATTCCTGACATAATGAAGATAACAAAAACTATTTAGAGGTGAATCGGATGAAAGGAAATAATATATTATCTTCACTATGTTACTTTAGTATCTTTTTTGCCCCATTTTTATTACCAATTATCGTGTACTTCGTTGCAGAGGATGAAGTGAAATATCACGCGAAAAAAGCATTTTGGTCACATATTTTCCCATATGCAATTTTATTCGGAGGGGTAGCGATATCAGGAATATACGGTTTAGGATTCAATCAATCTGATGGTGCTGGAATTGGGATCATGATCACATATGCAGTATTCATTCTTGTAGGGATTTATTACTTCATTTGGAATATCGTAAAAGGTATTAAAGTGTTGAAAACAGCGTAATAAGATAAGGAATAATTCGGAGTGAGTTTGTCGTTATTTGTCGGTAAGTCGATATTCTTTGTCGAATCGACGATATAATTTCATTTACCGTATTAATAGATCTTTTAAAAAGAGCAATTCAAAAAGAATTGCTCTTTTTGTGCTTATAAGTTGTGAATATTGGAAAAGATATGTTAATTTTTCATTATGAAGAGAAAAAGGAGTGATTTTCATGAATGAGATGATACATAAAATGGAGCAACACGTTTCAGTTCGTAAATATAAAGAAGAATCTATTCCGAAAGATGTAGTAGAAAGAATGGTGCAAGCTGCGCAGCATGCTGCTTCCTCGCATTTTGTACAGGCTTACTCTGTTATATATGTAACCGATCAAGACTTAAAGGCGAAACTAGCAGAGTTATCCGGAAATCGTCATGTGAAAGATTGCGCAGCATTCTTTGTTTGTTGTGCAGATTTAAAACGACTTGAAATGGCATGTGAAAAACATGGTACCGAGATAAAGCATGAAGGAGTAGAAGACTTTATCGTTGCGACAGTAGATGCTTCACTTTTCGCACAAAACTTGGCGTTAGCAGCAGAATCGTTAGGATACGGTATTTGTTACATTGGTGGTATTCGTAATAACCCAAGAGAAGTGAGTGAATTGCTTCATTTACCAGATAAAGTATATCCTGTATTCGGAATGACAGTCGGTGTACCAGATGAAGATCACGGAGTGAAACCACGTTTACCGATAGCAGCAATCCTTCATGAAAATGGATATGATGAAAAGAAATATGATGAATTATTAAACGAATACGACGAAACGATGAGCGCGTATTATAAAGAAAGATCATCAAATCAAAAAAACGTAACATGGACGGAATCAATGAGTTCATTTATGTCTAAAGAAAAAAGAATGCATATGAAAGAGTTTTTAAGTGAAAAAGGATTTAACAAGAAGTGAGAAAAGAGGCAAACCTGAAGCGAAGGAGAACTTGCAATATTTTAAAAACGTAACAGAGACTTGTGATGAAACGTTAGTATAAGTGAATAATTTAATTGTTAATACCTAAGTTCAGAATGTAGATACTACTTTCTGAACTTAGGTATTTTGTTTGTTATCATATACATAGAAATAAAAATTAATAATTTTTTACAAAAGTGATAGAAAATGAGAATGAAATGCCAATAGTAAGTAAAGGCAGCTGCTAAAGGGGAATTGAGGAAGGAAGATGCTTATGATTTTCAATTCTGAAGAGGATTTAATTATAGCTATGAAAAAACGCGATCAAGATGCTTTGAAAGAAGTGATTGATCAATATGGAAAATTAATTTTGTACATTATTCATAAATCGTTAAGTACCCCTATGGAGAAACAATATGTGGATGATTGTTATAACGATGTATTTACTGTCATTTGGTTTCATATCGATCAATTTGATATAGACAAGGGGAACTTAAAATCTTGGATGATTGGTATTACTAAATTAAAGGCACTGGAATATAAAAAGAAAGTATATAAAGAGAATAAAATCGATAAAGACGTAGAGATAGATACAGGTGTCCATGATAGGTATGACATAGAACAAGAAGAAGAGATTATGGAAATAGTTCAAGATTTAAATAAGAAAGATCGATATATTTTTTTAAAGAGGTATATTGATGGATATTCCATTGATGATATTGCGAAAGAATTAAAAGTAACGGTGGATTACATATACAATCGAATTTCTCGTGGGAAGAAAAAATTCAAAAACTATGGAAAGGGAGTGTGTAATATGGATAAAAGATTATTATCTATGTTAAATGAGCTCCAATATTCAGAGGAAGAGATTACACGTTTAGAGAAAGAAGCAAATGAGTCTATCAATATAGATAAGTATAATGTGAAAAACGGGGAGTTATTGAAGAAATTAACGATGCAAATGTTGGAAGAATCAGTTCGTAAAGAGTTACAAGAAGGAGAAGAAATTGAATGTGAAATATTAGTGGAAGAGGGGAGTCTTGTGAATTCTAAAGTTATCCCAAGTATAATAACTGCAGGTGCTACTTTTTATTATTACATTGTTTTAACAAATACAAGATTACGAATTAAATCGTTAGATTGTTATTTCAAAAAAATAAATGAGTACAATGTGTTAATAAACTCAATTCAAGCAGTTTCGCGACATAAAAAAATGAAGAATGTATATGGAATTACTATAGATAATAACTATATACAATTAGGAAGTACCGAGCATGAGCAAGAATTGAAAACTGTAATTGAGAAGCTAAAACAACGCGGGGTGAAAGAAGAGAGATATAAAGAGTTTGAAAAAAGTTGGCTGATTTTTTTCAATCTGTTTGTAATAGCGATGGGTGGGCTTCTAGTTTTAAAATATTTAATTTGAAAATAAAAAGCGGCATAATAGCCGCTTTTTATTGTTATCACGTTTAAAAATATTGAAAACTTATCCGCCGTTATGACACATACTAAAGCACCTTCTATAACGAATGCAAACTTTCAATAAGAAGATATATGCCCGTGCAACTTAAAAGGATGTACGTAAATATTTTAAAAATCCGTTGATTAAGCCATTTGAAAATAATTTGACCTATATACAAACCTAGAAATACGATTGGAATAGCGTAAAAACTTGATTCCCAAATTGTCTTGTTTGTGCCAGTAAAGAGTATTTGCGTTAGTAGGCTAATGAAATATATAAATAGATAAAAAGCTAAAGTAGTTGCTTAAAATGTACCCTATAGAATAGACACTTAAAAAAAAGTCTATTCTATAGGGTCTTTCTTGTATAATGAGAGAAAAA